>CAVFIY010000068.1:0-8901 GCA_963622435.1 Bacteroides uniformis
GGGGACACCCACGCCCCCAGGCTGCCGGATGTGCTGTCCCTCAACGACTTAGGGGTGCATATCTTTCGAATTGTGTGTTTGTGTGGGGGTAGCACAATAAGATAGAGGGTGTTCTGCGCTTGCTTTGGGACAAAATATGGGAGTGAAGTGGAGTACCGGAAAGAGAAAATGCGCGACATTTGTGTATTTACCAAAAAAGCCGTACCTTTGCAGCCGCTTTGTAGTATAAGGAATGAACAATGAGGAGGAACAATACATAGTTAGCAACACAAAGTCAGTAACAGTTTTGCTAGTAAACAAATAGTTATAAATACGAAGGCTAGGACGGCGAAGCCGATAAATACGCAGATAGCAACGCACGAAGTGCAAAAGACATGTTTCTAAACATACTGAAATCGAAAATTCACCGTGTACAGGTTACAGAGGCGAACCTCGAGTACATCGGTAGTATCACTATAGACGAAGACCTGATGGACGCTGCATCTATTGTGGCAGGCGAACGCGTGCAGGTGGTGGATAACAACAACGGCGCTCGCCTGGAGACTTATGTCATCCCCGGCAAGCGGGGCAGCGGGTGTATCTGCATGAACGGGGCTGCCGCACATCTTATCCATGTCGGCGACACGGTTATCATCATGGCTTATGCGCTGATGACACCCGAAGAACAAAAGGCTTTCCGACCGAGCATCGTCTTCCCCGTAAATAACCATCTCGCATAGCCATGGCGTTCTTCGACCTACTCCATACCGACCCGCAGAGTGCCGCCCGTGCAGGTGTGGTACACACCGACCACGGCGACATACTGACCCCTATCTTCATGCCCGTAGGCACGGTGGGGACTGTGAAAGGTGTGCATCGGCGCGACCTGGAAGACGATATTCATGCGCAAATAATTCTCGGCAACACCTATCACCTCTTCCTGCGCCCCGGCACGGATATTCTCTATCAGGCGGGGGGCTTGCACAAGTTCGAGGGATGGACGCGCCCTATACTGACCGATTCGGGCGGGTATCAGGTGTTCTCGCTCACGCAGATTCGCAAGATGACCGAAGAGGGGGTGCGCTTCTCAAGCCACATCGACGGGCGGAAATTGCTGTTCACCCCCGAGTCGGTGATGGACACGGAGCGGCTGATAGGCGCGGACATTATGATGGCGTTTGACGAGTGCTGTCCCGGCACTGCCGACCGCACCTACGCCACGGAGTCGATGCACCGCACACACCGTTGGCTCGATCGCTGCATCGCCCGTTTTGACAGCACGGAAGACCTATACGGGTACAAGCAACACCTGTTCCCTATTGTGCAAGGGTGCGTCTATACAGACCTGCGGCAGGAGGCGGCGAAACGCCTGCGCGACCTCGACCGCGACGGCTACGCCATCGGCGGCTTGGCGGTGGGTGAACCCGCGGAGAAGATGTACGAGATGATTGAGGTCGTAAATGCCATTCTGCCCGAGAACAAGCCGCGTTACCTAATGGGCGTTGGCACGCCGTGGAACATCCTGGAGGGGATTGAGCGTGGGGTGGATATGTTCGACTGCGTTATGCCGACTCGCAATGGCCGCAACGGCATGATTTTCACGCGCAACGGGGTAATGAACATGCGCAACAAGAAGTGGGAAAGCGACTTCAGCCCGCTCGACCCCGAGGGAACTTCGTATGTGGACACGATGTACAGTCGGGCGTATGTGCGGCACTTGATACACGCGGAGGAGATGCTGGGCTTGGAAATCCTGTCGATACACAACCTGGCGTTCTATCTCTGGCTGGTGGGCGAAGCACGGAAGCATATCCTTGAGGGCGACTTCCGCTCGTGGAAAGAGGACACGCTGCGGCGGATTACGGTAAGGCTGTGAGGGAATGTGTAATTTGTAATGTGTAATGTGTTGTAATTAGCATAGCGGCTGTAGTTCTCGTTTACTGCTGCTGCGATTGAGTGTTATAGTGTAGTTGCTTTTGAGGTTGGCGTGGAGGACGAGGCACAGTAGGGTCAAACGGCTCTGACGAGCCGTCGCGGGTGAGGACACCCACGCCCCCAGGCTGCCGGATGTGCTACTGTGTGTGGGGGGGGGCATAGTCTGTATCGTTAAACTTATTGCGACAGTATTATTAATTGGGCTCTCATTCCCTTGCTCATTCTTAATTCATAATTCTTAATTCATAATTTGTTAAAGCGGCTTGATTGGTATATTATTCGTAAGTTCCTCGGCACATTCTTCTTCTCGATTGTGCTGATACTCAGTATTGCCATCGTCTTCGACCTCACGGAGAAGATGGACGACTTCTTCGAGAACCAAATACCGTTCAAGGAAATCCTGCTCGACTACTACCTGCCATTCATTCCGTACTACACGAATATGTTCAGTTCGCTGTTCATATTCATCTCCGTCATCTTCTTCACCTCCAAGTTGGCGGGCAACAGCGAGATTATCGCCATGATGGCGGCGGGGGTGAGTTACCACCGGTTGATGGTGCCGTACTTTGTGTCCGCCACTTTCCTCTTCCTCTTCTCGTTCTACCTCGGCGGCTATGTCATCCCGCCCGCCACGGGGAAAATGCTCGCCTTTACAGACCGTTATGTGGAGCGGTTCACCTCGGAGAATGCGCGTAACATCCAAATGGAGGTCGAGCCGGGGACTATTCTCTATATCGAGTCTTTCCAGAAGCGGTCGAACATGGGCTACCGTGCGTCGCTCGAGCATTTCGAGGGGAAGACGCTGACCTCGCGTATCACCGCCGACCGTATTCGCTACGATTCCGTTTACGATTGGCACCTGGAGAACTACATCCGCCGCGACTTCGAGGGGATGCGTGAGTCGATGTCGCGCGGCACTCGCCTCGACACGATTATCCCCATTCAACCGTACGAACTCTTTATCACTGCCGAACAGGCGCAGGAGATGACCAACCCCGAGTTGCTGGACTACATGGAGAAGCAGCGGGCGCGGGGTGCGGGCAATATCCAAGCGTTCGAGACCGAGTACCACAAGCGGTGGGCATCGCCGCTCGGGGCGTTTATCATGACCCTGCTAGGTGTGACAATGAGTAGCAAGAAAGTGCGCGGCGGCATGGGCAAGAACCTCGGCATCGGCATCGTGCTGACGGCGGGGTACATACTCTTCTCGACGGTCAGCACCACATTCTCGGTCAACGGCGTGATGTCGCCCTTTATGAGTGCGTGGCTGCCGAACTTTGTGTTCCTTATTATAGGTATCTTCCTGTATATTAGGGCGCAGAGGTAAGTGCTTTTTCCTAGATTGGGAGCGAGATAAGAATTCCTTAGTTCACAACCCAGGTTGCGGACTAGTTGTGTCTAGTTTATCTAGTTGAACTAGTTGTATCTAGTTGGCAAAGCACGGTCAAACGGTTTGTTCCAAACCGCCGCGGGTGAGGACACCCACGCCCCCAGGCTGCTAGATGTGCAGGCTCTTTGTGCATTATGCATTTAGCATTGTGCATTATGAATTGTACTCTGTGTGTTTATTGTCAGTGGCGACACGCCACAAAAGGCGTCCGCCGAAGTCGCAAGGGAAGGCTGACCATTCTTCCGTTGCGTCCTCGGCGGACGACTGTGTACAATTGGGTTTGGGCGTGTGCGCTGCCAAGACAGGCAGACTGCTATTCAAAGCGAGAGAGAATCTCGCCTTTTTCATTAATAAGTACCTCCGAGTAATAGTCCTGCATGATAGCACGGAAGAGCGTCGGGCTAATACCATAGATGTCGGTATAGATAGGGCGGGTAATGAAACGACCGTTGCTATCGACCAGGCCGCAATGCCCGTTGACATAGTAGCAGAAGAAGTTCGGATTGGTGGTGCGGGTGTAGGACGGTTCGCCCGTCTCGAGGTTGGTATAGAACGCCTGGTAGGTGATGTTCGCAATACGGTCTATTACGCAGTCCAACAGCACATTACCGCTGAAGTCCACCTGCTGCTTGAAGTCCCCTTTCTTGCTGACAATGGCATAGTCCTTGCTCAGCGAGATGTCGTCGTACTCCGGGGCGATGACCCAGTTACCCAGCGTATCGATGACACCGATGTGCTGCGCCGAGTCCGCCACCACGCAATGCCCGTCGTGGAAGACAAAAGAGGACAGGTTATTGCCGCGATAGGGGTAGCGGAAGTCTATCACTACCTCGCCCTTGGGGTTGATGAAGCCGATGTAGTTCTCGCGCTCCACGGCTGCCAGTCCCTCCGAGAATATCCACGCGTGCCGATAGATAGCCTTGACCACTATCTCGCCGTTCCGGATGTTGACAAAGCCGCGGCGTTTGTCCTTGGCGAAGACGGCGAGGGAGTCGTTGGTGCTTGCCACCCAGTCAAAGTCCGTACCCTGCTTGATGGTCTTGCCCGTGCGCTTGTTCTTGATAGAGACAAGTCCGTCGTCGCCGGTCATAGTGGCAATGCCGTCAGAGTACTCCACTTCCTCCTCTTTGTCCTTGGCTTGTTTGTGCTTATGCACGATAGTGCCAACGGTGACGCACGCGGCGCAAATGAGAAGAGTTGTTCCCCAAGAGATGACTTCCTTGGTGAGGAAACGAGAAAAGAATTGTTTGGTCTGCATAATGTAGTTGTTTGTTTGCGCCCCCGAGAGGGCATGGGTTGAATATTGTTAGGTTTAATGGCGATAGCGTGTCGCTTGGTTCTCGAAAACACTGCAAAGATACTGCAAGACGGCGGGGCGACCAACGCTTTTCCCGTCTGTTGTACGAAAGCGGGGGTGGGGTGTATGAAGTCCTGCCGCAGGGTGCATTTGGTACATCGGGCGGCGGTGCGTGCGGGGTGCGCTGCCCCCGTCGCAGGCTTGGTGGCATACCCTTTTACGGCAAAAATGCGTCCGCTCTTGTGCAGTCTGCAAAAAAGCAGTACCTTTGCACTCTGTATGGTCTGTTCGGCGGGGCGGATGTGCGGGGGTGAGTGCCGAAAGTCCAAGCAAGAGAGAATATAACAAACTTAATTATAAGTCGGGGCATTCCAAACATAGAGTAAGTCCCCATTTCTTTTTTATTTACCTTTTTGCGCACAAAAAAGCGCAGTTGTCTAAAGTACGCGGATGCAAAAGTCTGACTTTATCATTGAGGTAAACCATGTTTCGAAGCAATTCGAGGATGGGAAGTTTGCCTTAGACGATGTGAGCCTTCAGGTTAAGAAAGGCGAGTTTGTAACAATCTTAGGACCATCCGGCTGCGGAAAGACCACGCTGCTACGATGTATAGCGGGGTTCCAAGTAGCCACTTCGGGCGACATTCTTCTCAACGGCGAAGATGTTACTGAGATGCCTCCCCACGAGCGCCCCGTGAACACCGTGTTCCAGAAGTATGCGCTCTTCCCGCACCTCAATGTGTTTGAGAATGTGGCGTTCGGGCTGAAACTAAAAGGCGTGGCCAAGCCCGAAATGGAAAAGCGGGTGAAGAAAGCACTCAAGATGGTCAGCATGTCGGACTACGAGTACCGCGATGTCAATTCCCTCAGTGGCGGTCAGCAACAGCGTGTGGCGATAGCACGGGCGATTATCAACGAGCCCGAAGTGCTGTTGCTCGATGAGCCGTTGGCAGCACTCGACCTGAAGATGCGCAAGGACATGCAGATGGAGTTGCGCGAGATGCACAACAAGTTGGGCATCACCTTTATCTATGTTACGCACGACCAAGAGGAGGCGCTGACGCTCAGCGACCGCGTAGTCGTTATGCGTGAGGGCAAGATTCAGCAGATAGGCACGCCAACCGATATTTACAACGAGCCGCAGAATTGCTTTGTGGCAGACTTTATCGGCGAGAGCAACTTGCTCGACGCCACCATGGTGCGCGACCGCTTGGTACATTTCTGCGGGCGTGATTTCGAGTGCGTGGATGAGGGCTTTGGCGAGAAGCAAGAGGTGGATGTGGTAGTCCGCCCCGAGGACTGGTACATCGGCTATGCAGACGATGGGAAGAAGACCGCTGCGCAGAATGCCCCTGCAGCCGACGGACAGCCGACTGACTTAGACCCTATCGCTGCCGCCGATGCCGAGGACTACACCTCCGAGCCGTGGCAACTCTACGCCGAGGTGCAGAGTTGTATCTTCAAGGGCGTGCATTACGAGATGACCGTGCTGACCGACAACGGCTACGAACTGATGATACAAGACTACCATGCGTTCGACCCGGGTCGGCGTGTCGGCATCCTCGTCAAGCCAGAAGACATTCAGGTTATGCGCAAGGAACGCCTTTGCAACTCCTTCGACGGCAAAGTCTTGGAGGGTAACAAGGTCGAGTTCCTCGATGCCGAATGGGATATCACCGACCGCACGGCAGAGCGTTTCTCCGTGGGCGAGGAGGTCGAAGTCGAGGTCGATTTCAACCGCGTCAACCTGCAAGACGACGAGGAAGACGGTGTGCTGTCGGGCGATGTCTATTTCATTCTCTACAAGGGCGACCACTACCATTTGCAGGTACGCACCGACGATGGCGCAGACCTTTTTGTCGATACCAACGACATCTGGGACAACGGCGACCGTGTGGGCGTCAAGATAGCTCCGAGTTATATCCGACTCTATAAGAAAACGACTGATTCTCAAGCGGCTGACAGCAATGAAAAAGAATAAGTGGAAGCACCTGCTTCAGTCGCGCCGCACGTGGGCGTGGCCGTATATTCTGTTCCTTGTCTTGTTGGTTGTGCTGCCGCTGTTGCTCATAGCGGTCTATGCATTCACCGACCCGCAGGGACATTTCACGATACAGAACTTTATAAGTTTCTTCACCAAGTCCGAGGCGGTAAATACCTTTATTTATTCGCTGGCGATTGCGCTTCTAACAACGATAATCTGCCTTGTGGTAGGCTATCCCGCGGCGTATATCATGGCCATGCAGTCGTTCCGCACGCCGGCGGTGATGGCAATTCTATTTATCCTGCCCATGTGGATCAACTTCCTGTTGCGCACCATCGCCACGGTCGAACTGTTCCACATCTTCGGGCTGCCGTTGGGCGAGGGCGCATTGCTGTTCGGTATGGTGTACGACTTCCTGCCGTTCATGATCTACCCTATCTACAACACGCTGCAGAAGATGGACACCAGCCTCATCGAGGCGGCACAAGACCTCGGAGCAAACCGCTTCAAGGTGTTCACCAAGGTCATCATTCCGCTCTCCATGCCGGGTGTCTATTCAGGAATTATCATGGTTTTTATGCCTACCGTTTCCACCTTTGCCATTTCAGAGTTGCTCACGCACAACAAGATTACGCTCTTCGGCTCGCTCATTCAGCGCAGTTTCTCCGAGGGCGGCATCACGATGTGGAACTACGGAGCGGCTCTGTCGCTTATCTTGCTGATTATCATTGGTCTTACATCGTTCTTTGGGCAGAAGGAAAACGGTGAGAAGGAAGGAGGTCTGCTATGAAAAAGAACCCTACGGGCTCTATGATAGAGCGTCGCGGCTTCTGGTCGCGCTTCGCCGGGCAGGCCTACCTCTGGCTCATTTTGGTCGTTCTCTATGCGCCTATCTTGCTGATTTTCATCTTCTCTTTCACCAAGAGCAAAGTCTTTGGCAACTGGACGGGCTTCACTTTTGGCCTGTACGAGAACCTGCTGACGGGCTACGACTATGTGGATAATGTGCGGGTGGATCCGAACCTCTACCGAGCCATGCTCTATACGGTCATCATCGCTTTGGCGGCAGCGGCTATCTCCACGCTGCTCGGCACGCTGGCGGCTATCGGTATCTACAATATGCGTCAGCGCGACCGTCGTGTGGTGTCGTTCCTCAACTCCATTCCGATGATCAATCCCGATATTCTGACGGGTATCTCGCTGTTCCTGCTGTTTGTCTTTCTCGGCATCAGCCGCGGGCTCGGAACGGTCATTGCCGCCCATGTGGTGTTCTGCACACCGTATGTGGTGCTCAGCGTCATGCCTCGCCTCACCAAGATGAATCCCAATGTCTATGAGGCTGCGCTCGACCTCGGCGCCACGCCCATGCAGGCACTCCGAAAGGTACTGATGCCCGAGCTGTGGCCCGGCATGATATCCGGATTTATCTTGTCCGTCACACTCTCGATTGACGACTTCGGCGTTACCTTCTTCACCAAAGGTTCCAACGGTCTCGAGACCCTATCCACCTTTATCTATGCGGACGCGCGCAAGGGCGGCTTGACGCCCGAACTGCGCCCGCTGTTCAGTATCATTTTCCTCACGATTTTGGTACTCCTTCTTATTATCAATCTTCGTACAACCAAACAACAAAAGAATAAGAAATGAAACGCTTCTCATTGGCATCGGTGCTTGTAGCACTGTTCACATTGGGCATGACCTTTTCGGCTACGGCAGCCGACCGTGCTCACACGCTCAAGATTTACAACTGGGCGGACTACATCGACATGGACAATGTCCTCAACACGTTCCCCGATTGGTACAAGGCGCAGACGGGTGAGGAGGTGCAGATTCTCTACTCCACCTTCGATATCAACGAGTCTATGCTTACCCAGATTGAGGTCGGCCACGAGGACTACGATGTTATCTGCCCGAGCGAGTACATCATCGAGCGCATGCTCCGTGAGGGGCTGCTGTTGCCTATCGATACCAATTTCGGTGCCACGCCCAACTACACGCACAATGTAGCGCCGTTTGCTAAGGAGAAATTCCAGCAGATGTCCGATAGCCTGACGGTTAGCGATTATGCGGTCGGCTATATGTGGGGAACGACGGGTGTGCTGTACAACCCCAAGTTTGTGGATGCCGCCGACCTGCAGTCGTGGGGTTTTCTTCTTAACCCGAAGTTCAAGAATCATATCTTCATGAAAGACGCTTTCCGCGATGTCTATTCCGTTTTGGTGCTGTATGCATATCGCGATGAGATTGCTCGCGGCGAGGTTTCCCGCGACGACCTTGTGGCGCATATCACGCCCGAGCGTATCGCTCGCGTGGAGGA
>CAVFIY010000069.1:0-8808 GCA_963622435.1 Bacteroides uniformis
ACAATGAATGGTGCGACTACTATTACGACAACAGCAATCAGTTACAACGCACAACCGAAGGGATAGCACGGAACTCAGGTTTTACAATCTCGCAAGCGTCTGCCCCTACCTACCACGAGGTGTTGGATTGGTTGGAAAGCAAAGGACTTACCATATCGGTTGTATATATCGTTGCTTCCAACTATTACGGATGGAAGGCTGACATATTCCAAGCAGACGATACACAGCTCAGCGGAGCTACCTGCCCCACACGAGAGTCAGCCCTCGAAGATACAATCCTCAAAGCATTGGAATTGTTATGAGAGAATACACTTATCAACTAAGCAGAGATGTTACCCTGCACAACGAAGTCGAACTTGCTCTAATATCTTGCAGAGCGTGGCAGAGAGAGTTCCCCGACGATTGGGATGAGATATGCGAGTGGGGAGTGAGTAGCGGTTGGACTTACAACGAAACGCTGCGATGGCTTGACGAAACGCACAATATGACGATTGCTCCCTTTCCCCAATGCCCGCTCCAAGTATTCAACGACGGTTCGATAGGTTTGATACAAAGTATGGTGCTAAACGCTGCTATACTTGAAGCATTGCAAGAAATAGATAAATCAAGTCTGCGAGAAAAAGAGCAGAACAAACAACACGACATCTTTTGGATTTGAAAAACAGCCGTGAGAAGCTTACAACAGATAAGTCCCCCGAGCCGCAGGGGCAACGGACAGCGGCAGTGTTCTTTCTTTCAGTAAAAACATCGTTTCGATTGGGGGTAGTCCGTTCCCCCGCTTACAGATAGGCAGGATAAGACGGTGAAGGGGCTGCGAGATAAACCTACAAGCCCGCCCTGCCTACCTTTTTTCACAGACAAACAAACAACAAACACAATGGAAACAGAAAAGAAACACATCAAGCAGCCGACACTGACAAAAGAGCAGTTGAGCTGCGTACAGAACACCCTCTCGGTGGGCATAATGCTCGCCTGCTCCTCGGAGATACTTTGCCGCACGGCAGCCGACAGCCTCGCCAATAGCGGCTACATCTTGCGGGGCGAGGCAAAGCAAGCCCTTACAGGTCTGTTCGAGGGCATTCGGAAAGTCAGCCACTACCAACAGCGTCTGCTCGAAACGCTGCTATCAGGAGCGGAGGGCGAGGACACGGCCAAGATATTCGACAACTTGCTTTTCAACGCCTGCAAAATGGCACAGATAGCAATGTGCTACTACAACATCTATGCTGACGACGCACAGCCCGCCAACAAAGACATCGCCACGCTCTACAACTTGATAAGCAACTACTCGTTGCGCAGTACGCACCAAGCATTCACCCAAGAATTTATATCGCATTACGAACCGAAAGTATGACCATTCTCCCAAGTTTAGAAACGCACCACAGTGGCGGTAAGGTTGTCAGTCCCAACGACCCTATACCCTTACGCTACTACATTCAGCCCGGCGACAGCCAAGCCGCCCGCAACCGGAAATATCATTGCTATTGGTGTTGGTGTAGGGCTCGCAGAATAGAGTTCAAGCCGCTCGAGGGTATGACATTCGTAACCAAGACCAAGCCAAGCCCCAACGACCCCATTCCCGAGAGCTACTACATCCAACCCGACGACACAGCCGCACGGATAAGGAGCAAGCGTAGTGCCTACAAGCAGTGGTGCAAGAGGCGTGGCATTAAATACGAACCGCTACCGAATATGACACCCAAAGAGAAACCAAAGGCACAAGTACCCAAGCGAACTCCCTCTCACGCAAATGCAGACATTCTCAAACCCAAATATCACGAGAACTGCACGACATACCAAGACGCAGAGTTTAGGCTTGCAGAGCTCACCGCAATGCGTGATAGGGAAACCGACACGGCCAAGTGGCAGTCGCTGCAATCGGAAATCAACGCCCTGCGGGTCAAGCTCTACTCGTGGCAGAACGATGAATTCTCTGCCGACAGCTACTATGTACAGTAACCCAACCACAAGGCAAAACCAAGGAAAAAACAAGGAAAATGACAGACGAACTCAAAAAAAAAGTGGCAGCGAGTATCAAACTCCTGCAAGCCATAGCAGCCGCTCACCCAAACGAGGAGATAGAACTTGCATACAGCGGTGGTAAGGATAGCGATGTTATCTTGCAACTCGCCAAAGAGGCGGGTATCAAGTTCCGCCCTATATACCGAAACACGACCATTGACCCGAGAGGTACAATCAGCCATTGCAGGGCAAATGGTGTAGAGATAAGACAACCAGAAAAGCCCTTTTTCAAACTCGTAGAGGAAAAAGGCTTGCCCACAAGATTTACTCGTTTTTGTTGCGGGTATCTAAAAGAGTACAAGATACTTGACACTTGTATCTTGGGTGTGCGCAGAGCCGAGAGCCGCAAACGGACAGAACTCTACCACGAACCGACAGCGTGCCGCTACTACCGTAACAAGAAAGACCATGTCGAGCAGGTATTCCCTATTCTCGAATGGAGTAATGACGATGTCCGAGAGTATATTCTTGACAGAGGGCTGCAACTTGCGCCATGCTACTACGATGCTGACGGCACGCTGCACACGGAGCGCAGGCTCGGGTGCATAGGTTGCCCACTCGCAAGCCGCACAAAGCGATTGGAGGAGTTGAAAGAAAATCCATGCATTGTGCGAGCGTACATTCGAGCGTTGCGAAAGTTCCGAGCCACACACGACACACAGGCTACACGGCGTTTTCGCAATGAGTACGAGCATATAGTGCGGGACTTCTTCTACGATGTACAAGACGACTTCGAGCAAGTTATAGGTGGTGGTCTGTTTGGAGAAGACGCTCGTATGGATTGCAAGAAAGTATTGGAGGATTATTTCGACATCAAACTGTAACGATAACGCCCTATGTCCCCTACACGGAAAAAGCAGACCACTCCCGAAGCAGTTCCGAACAAACTCTGCGACAGTTGCGCACACGCTGCCTATGATATGCAGCACAAGAACCTGTCTATCTACGGCACGCCCACGCTCATCGTCTGTGCGCTGCACCCGTTCCCCAAGATAGTAGTCGGCACACGGGCGTGCCAAAACTACAAAAGCAAACAACCAACTTAAAAATCGGATTTACAAGTCCGTCATTTATTTACAAGTCTATGACACGAGAACAAATGATTAGTCGGTGGGAGGAGATAATACCCACCGTATTCCGAGCAGAGGACAACATCCGCCCTCGCTTGCAGGAGATACGAAACAACGAACCTAACAAAGAGAAAGCGGCACAGCAGTATTTCCGAGCCATAGCGGAGGAGATAGTCAGCCGCACCTCCGACGAGCAGTTGTCCGCTATCAACGAAGAAGATTACTAACAATTAAAACCAAACACAAATGAAACCATTACAAGTAAAAATCAAGAAACTAAACGAGAACGCAGTCATTCCCACTTATGCACACCCGACAGACGCAGGGCTTGACCTCACGGCAGTAAGTAAGAAAATAGAGCCTAACGGAGTAGTTACCTACGGCACGGGCATAGCAGTAGAGATACCTGACGGCTATGTGGGGCTTGTGTTCCCACGCAGCAGTAACTGCAAGAAAGACCTGCTTTTGACGAACTCCGTTGGGGTGATAGACAGTGGCTATCGTGGAGAGATAATGCTCAAGTACACACCTGTGGGGTCTATCGCTATCTTGCATAGATTGAGAGATAGATTAAAACTTCTGTTGTGCGGGAAATTATCTCGAAGATTTATAGGAGTGCCTGCCCGTAGATTACACGGAATAGAGTACAATATCGGCGACCGTGTCGGACAATTGGTTATTATCCCTTATCCGAAAGTGCAGTTCGAGGAGGTAGCGGAGTTGTCGGACAGCGACAGAGGCAATGGCGGGTACGGCTCAACGGGTAAGTAGTATGCAAACAATACGCTTATTTGAAGCCTTTGCAGGCTACGGGTCGCAACTAACGCCCAAGGAGTGCTTTCGCCTTATGGGCGTAGAGGACACAGACGCAGACAAGATGATAGGCGTGCTTTCCAAGTCCAGCTGCTACCAAGTAGCAGGCAACAGTATCGTGGTCGATGTCCTTGAGGCTATCTTCCGACAACTGTTCATTGAGAACACAAACACTAACCAACAAACAGAACTATTCTAACCTATGAATACAAACTATCTATCCAATCAAGACTGCCTCGTAGGTATGCAGGAGTTGCCCGACGAGAGTATAGACCTCGTGGTAACGGATTGCCCGTATCGCATAGTTGGTGGCGGTGGTGGTTCGACAGCCAAAGAGCCGAGCAGCATACTCAACAGAAAGCGTGAGTATGTGAAAGACGCAGACGGGAATATCGTGCTGAAAGGCACAAAACATATCAATCTCGGCGGCGTGTTAAACGACAAAGCAGACGCAGTCCGTGCAGGCAAATTGTTTCAGCACAACGACATCGAGTTCTCGGAGTGGCTGCCCGATGTGTTCCGAGTACTCAAACAAGGCACGCACTGCTACATTATGGTCAATGCACGCAATCTCAAAGAACTGCAAACAGAAGCAGAAAAAGTAGGGTTTATATTCCAAAACTTGCTCGTGTGGAAAAAGGATAATAGCACGCCCAACAAGTACTATATGAACCAATTGGAGTTTATCCTAATGCTCCGCAAGGGCGCAGCAAAGAATGTGAATGATATGGGTATTTCCAACTGCCTTTCCTGCCCGAATATCATAGGCAAGGGCGCAAGAGGTTGCCACCCAACCGAAAAGCCCGTTGCACTTATGGAATTGCTAATCAAACAGAGCAGCAACGCAGGCGATATAGTACTCGACCCATTCGCAGGCAGCGGTAGCACGCTGATAGCAGCCAAGCGGTGCGAGCGCAGGTATATCGGCTTTGAGATAGACCCCGAGTATTACCAAATGGCGCAGAAACGCCTTGATTTCGAACCGCAACAAGCGGCACTTTTCTAAAATAATAACAACTTAAAAACAAAATCTTATGTCAAATTTCAAAAAATCAATCATTGACGCAGTTATCGAGAGTATCAACAACGAGGAGTATGTCCGTGCCAACATCGGTATGGATAAGAAATCCCAACAAACCGCAAGATTTACAATTGAGTACGGATTGTCCGTTTCTATTACAGAGAATGAGGACATTTATGTCAATTTCCATTTCCCGAAGGGAGAATATGAAGGAATAGACTTCAGCCAAGCTTGCCTTATGGCAGGAGAAGACAGAGTACGCAGAGCAAAGCAACGCCTTGAATACGAGAAAGCTAAATACCAAGAATTCATTGACGCAACCTCTAAAAACAAAAACTAATCCGTATGAACACAAAAGACCAAGTGCGTAATACCGCACAACAAATGAGAGAAGAGGCAATCCTCAACGCCTATGCAGTAGTGGCAATCTTAGGACTGAAAGAAGACGACTTAGCCGAGCGGGAAGTGTATTCCCGCTATGGCAGAGCGTGGGTAAAAGACCGAACCCAATCGGGACTACTACATTTCAGTCGAGTTGGCACGGCTGACCGCTCCGCCAAGATGTACTCTCGGTTCGAGATTGAAACCCTTCGACGGGCAGAAAAGAAAATCGAAAACCAATATACGCAGGCTGCAATAGCCTTGCGTAACTTGCAGGATAAGGTAGAGAAGTAACTCTACCTTGTCCCATTACCGTTCAGTTAAATTCACTCCCAAATTCCATACCCTATGATTAAAAGCCAAATTCTCGGACTGATACTCGACATCGTAGCAGAGTGCTGCGAAATGGAGAGAGAGCAAATACGAAGTACTACCCGTATAACGGAAGTTATATACGCCCGAACGCTATTTGTGTGGTATTGTAACGACTACGGAATATGCGCAAATGATATTGCTCGTTTTCTCTCTCGAAAGCGTACCGCAACCATTTACGCATACCTCGCAAACTACCATATTTACAAGCGTTCGTCAGTAACTTTCCGCTTAATTGCACAGCATATCTCCGATAAATTGGCAGAAACTCTCCCGCAAAAATAGTTCATAATTCTCATTTACTCCGTACCTTTGCAGCGTGATTTGCAAGCCACACCAATGGTGAAAGGTAAAAGACACCACGCTAAATTCAAAAGCAAAATGGATGAAGTAAAAGAGAAAATCTATTGTATGCCGTATGGTAACAATAGCGATGCCGTTGCCACTGCTGCGCTTATGCGGGACAACAACTCTCCCGCTGAGATGATGGCACTTATGAACAACGGCAATCAGTGGAACAACCCGTTTGTTTATCTGGTATGGATGATGTTTGCGCAACGCCTATGGGGTAACAACGGAGAGAACAACGAACTGAATGGTCGTATCAACGAGTTGCAAGCGCAGTTGCAGGACAACCACAACACGGACTTGCTGATGTCCGCTATCAATGGTAATCAGTCCTCGCTGCACGACCTCGCCTCGAACCTCAATGTAGGCGTGCGGGATTTGCAAATGGCTATCGGTGGGGTACAGAACTCTATCACGCAGGTAGCAGGGCAGATAGGCACAACGGGCGAGCGTGTTATCAACTCGGTATTGCTCGGTAACAAAGACCTTACCTCTGCCCTGCAATCGTGCTGCTGCACCACGCAACAGTCCATTCTCAAAATGGGTTACGAGAACCAATTGGCAACGCAAGCGCAGACCTCTGCACTGATGGGGCGGTTGGATGTTCTCGGCAATGGTATAACGCAGGGCTTTGCGCAAGTAGGCTACAACCAACAGCAACTGACCTGCGACATTCTCAACGCCAACGAGAAGAACACGCAGCGCATAGTTGATACGCTCAACACGCATTGGAACCAAGAGTTGCAACTGAAGTATCAAGACGCAAAGTCGGAGTTAAGTCAGTTGGCTCAAACGAGTGCGCTGACCACGCAACTGAACGCTATCTCGGCTGCCATAGCCAAGATACCGACAAGCACGACCACTGCGTAACCTTTTCGAGGAGTGGGCTACTATGCCCGCTCCTCTTTTTGTCTTACTCTAAAATCCAACGATTATGCTATTCAAAGAACTGAAAGCGGGCAACTATGCCTATCTTATTCAAAACGACCGAGAGCGGCTTGCCGTGGAGCAAGCAAAGGTACTGTCGGTCGGTGTTCCCTACTTTGACGCACAAGGCTCTAACCCCGTGCAGAAAGTGATAGACCTCTGTATCTCGCACAATGGAAAGGAGGAAACCTACAAGATACCCGAAATACTATCTACCACGCAGGCGGGGACTACCATTCTCTTTGCCGACCGAGATAGTTTTCTCAACGAGTTGGAGGCTATGCGCAACCAAAGCGAGGACATCATCCAAAGCGTGGAGTACCACCGACAGCGTAAGACCACTATCGAGCAGGCGTTGGCAGAGTACAATCCCGCCTACAAAGAAAAGAAAGATATGGAGGATAGGCTCGGCAAGATAGAGAATGCTATTGCAGGAATAGAGCAATTGTTACGCAAATCCTCAACAAGCAAAGGCTATGGCACGGAGTAAGAACGAACAGCCGCCACCGAGTATGCGGCTTATATACACGAATGTAGGATTGTTTCACCCGCACCCGAAAGAGTGCAAAGACTGTAAGATACTATGGAGTACAAAGCAATGATAGAAGCCGCTGTAAAGAATGGCGGTGGAGAAAAGACAATGTGGAAAGCGGTGGAGGCTGCTGACCAAGCAATGGAGTATATCCGCAAGAACGCCCCGCAGGAGTACGACTGCCTGCTCCGCTCGCTCTATGTGGCGTTGTGCGGCAAGCACTACAACCGAGAGTTGGCAGAGCAGGACACACAAGCAATCTGCTATACCGACGCAGGCGACAACGAGCGGCACGGTGCATATTGGACTGCCGAGCAGATAGAGAGTGCCACGCAGGGCAAGTCGTTCCCCAATAGCACTACATTATGGGACAAGTATGTTGCCTATAACGCAGCGTATGCCGACTTCTGCAAGAAGTTCGATGATGAGCAAGTAATGGATATTGCCTACCTCTTTTTCTTTGCCGACGAGGATTGGAAGGGCGAGAATAAGGTGTGGGAATATATGAATATGCGATAAGGAATATCTATTCGGGAATAGCAAGCGGTGGTCTGACAAAGGCTGCCGCTTACTTTTTTACACTTACCGCAACGAGTACATAGTAATAGCCGTAACTTTGCCCAATAAAAAACATAAGCTTTATGGAAAATCAAAATCAAAAAGGCGGCTATGCAGGAGAGCTGTATCGCCGATTACCGGATGGTAGTTTTGCGAGAGTTCAAGCCCCTACCTACTTGGAGGAAAAAGATTATAGCGGGGTACGGGAAATGAATGAAGATGAGCTGAAAGACTTCGAACAGCGGTATGCGGATTATGACTTTGAGCGGTTGCCCGAAGGAGAGAGCCCAGCTAATGGCGATTTTGTGATAGACCACGATGAAGATGGCACACCGTATCATGTCAGCCACATCACCAAGACCGATGGAGATGGTCGCTACTATGGTAATTGGCGTGAAGGCGGCGTTATGATGCCGGAGCAGGATATCTATCCCAACAAAAAGCAGACCTACTATCGTCGCAGAGCATCCGAAAGCGCAGCACAGAATGAAGAGAGCGGTAATAATAAATACGGCGAGCAGTTGCCTGACAAGAAAAGACCCGATGGCACCCAATTGGATTATGGCACATTGAATTTTCTCAATAATGTGAAAAAGCGATAACTATGACTGAGCAGCACTCTTTTATATATCGGATGGATGCGCTGAAACAAGAGGTGGAAAAGCGCACATCGTACTTGGGACGGATGCGGTCTGCCGAAGGGCAGGCTCACCTCTTGGAGCGTGTCGCACTGACCGATGGCGAGGCGTTCCTCTCCGACGAAT
>CAVFIY010000070.1:0-8774 GCA_963622435.1 Bacteroides uniformis
TGGGGGCGTGGGTGTCCCCACCCGCGGCGGTTTGGAACAAACCGTTTGACTATACTCTGCCACTGTGCATTGTGCATTATAAATTGTGCATTTAGCATTGTTTTTAGAACGCTCTCTCGTCGCTGTCGCCCATGCTGTTGTTGGGTGCGAGTGAAGCCCCGTCGGCGTTCATGTTGTTCATTTTCGAGTGTACGGTGATTCCGCTTCCCGTGTTCCCGCTTGCCTGTGCCTCGCCCGAGTCGCTGTATTCCGTGACGGCGTCGTCCACATTCTGGAATTTCGCGAACGACCCGCGGAAGCGCAGCCGCACATCTTTCGTCGCACCGCTACGGTGTTTGGCGATACAGATGTATGCCATACCTTTCGTGCTACCCTCGGAGTCCTCCCATATCTTATAGTACTCGGGGCGGTGGATGAAGCATACCATATCCGCATCCTGCTCGATAGACCCCGACTCACGCAAGTCGCTCAACTGCGGTTTCTTCGCATCGTTGCCCCCTTGGCGCGATTCGACGCCACGGTTCAACTGGCTCAACGCGATGACGGGTATATCCAACTCCTTGGCAAGCCCCTTCAGGCTGCGGGAGATGATACTCACCTCCTGCTCACGGCTGCCGTAGTTCATACCCTGTGCGTTCATCAGTTGCAGGTAGTCGATGATGATCATCTTCACTCCGTGTTCCCGCACGAGTTTGCGTGCTTTCGACTGCAGTTCATAGACCGACAGCCCCGGGGTGTCGTCTATATAGAACGGTGCGCCGTAGAGTTCGTTTATCTTCGTGTTGAGGCGTTTCTGCTCCTCGTAGGTGAGTTTGCCCGTCTTGATTTTCATACCGTCTATCTCGCAGACATTCATTATCAAGCGGTTGACCAACTCCACATTCGCCATTTCGAGTGAGAACATCGCCACGGGGATATGGTAGTTCACGGTCATGTTCTTTGCCATCGACAGCACGAAAGCGGTCTTTCCCATAGCAGGGCGGGCGGCGATAATCACGAGCGACGAGTTCTGCCACCCCGCAGTTACTTTGTCGAGTGCGTCAAAACCCGACGGCAGTCCGGATATGTTCCCCTCGTTCTGCGACGCCGCCTCCATGCGCTTGAGTGCCTTCTCAATCATCGGGTCGATTTGCGTAACCTCCCGTTTCTGGTTGCGTTGGCTTATCTCGAAAACGCCTGCTTGCGCCATTTGCAGCAGTTCTTCCACATCCTGTGTCTCGTCGTAGCCGCCCTCTTCCACTTTCGCCGCCAGGGCAATCAGGTCGCGTGCGGTGGCTTTCTGTGCAACCACTTGGGCGTGGTAGCGCAAGTGTGCCGACGATGCCACGCGGTTCGTCAGGTCGCTGACGGCTTTTGCTCCGCCTGCTTCGGCGAGCAGCCCCATTGCCTGCAGTTTCTCGGCAACGGTGTATGCGTCGATAGGCTGTTCCTTGAACGCCAACGCCTGTATCGCCTCGAACATAAAACGGTGCTTGTCGTCGTAGAACGACTCGGGGCGCAGCAGGTCTGCCACGGTCGAATAGGCATCTTTGTCTATCATCAATGCCCCGAGGACTGCCTCCTCGAGGTCGAGGGCTTGCGGCGGCAACTTGCCTGCCACGCTCTCCCCCACTTTGATTGCTGTTACGGTCGGTTTGCGACGCCCTTTATTTGAGTCTGCCATATTCGTCCAGTAGGTTCTTTGCGGCGATGAAACTGCTTATCTCGTTGTTTAGTACTTGTGCCTCGGCTTGGGCTATCAGCGCCTCCATGCGGTCGTTCTTGTAGAACCCGTCGAGCAGTGCCTGATTGATAGTCTCGTACATCCAGTACTTCGCCTGCTCGGTGCGGTGGCGGTCGAAATAGCCGTTCTTTTTTGTGAAAGCGATAAAGTCCTCCACATTCTTCCATACCTCCTGTATGCCCGTGCCTTCCACCGCCGAGCAGCAGAGTGCGTCGGCTTTCCACCCCGACTGCGAGGGCGGGAAGAGTGCCAGTGCATTGCGGAAACTGACGCGTGCGGCTTGGGCTTTCTCGATGTTGTTCCCGTCGCATTTGTTTATCGCAATGCCGTCCGCCATCTCCATGATGCCGCGTTTGATACCCTGTAACTCATCGCCCGTGCCGGTTACTTGCAGCAGCAGGAAATAGTCCACCATCGAGTGTGCGGCGGTCTCCGACTGCCCTACGCCCACCGTCTCGACCATAATCGTGTCGAACCCTGCCGCCTCACACAGCACGATCGTTTCGCGCGTCTTGCGTGCCACGCCGCCGAGTGAACCTGCCGCGGGGCTGGGGCGGATAAACGCATTCGCTTCGGAGGACAGTTCGTTCATGCGCGTCTTGTCGCCCAATATACTGCCCTTGCTGCGTTCGCTCGAGGGGTCTATCGCCAGTACGGCAAGTCGCTTGCCTTGGTGGCAGAGTTCCGTGCCGAGTGCTTCGATGAAAGTCGATTTGCCCGCACCGGGTACGCCCGTTATACCTAACCGTATGGCGTTCCCCGAGTAGGGCAGACACATCTCAATCACCTTCTGCGCAATCACCTGGTCGGAGAGCAGTTGGCTCTCTACGAGCGTTACCGCCTGCCCCAGGATAGACACATTGCCGCTGCGGATGCCCGCAAAATAGTCTTCGGCGGTCAGCGTCCGCTTCTGTCGGCGGAAAGTGCTGTACGGATTGACACTGGGCAGGTTCTCTACCCCCGAATTGACGGTCAGTCCTTTGTATTGTTTGTCGTTCTCCGGGTGTTTCATTGTGCGATTGAGGTTTATTAAGGTCGTACGGGGGCGCACCGCAATAGGGGCGGGGTGCGTCTTATTTCACTACCCAACTGAGCGTGATGATACGCTTGGGCTGGTTCGGGTCGTTGGTAATGACCTGAATCTGACGGGTATAACTCCCCGCCTCGAGTGTTTTGCCGTCGGCAGCGGTGGCAATCTCCACACGGATGGTGCTTGCCTTATGCCCTGCTTTGATCGACTTCGGCGCAGTGCAGACAATAGTCGGGTCGCTCGAGTAAACGCGACGGATGAGCAGCGGGTTCGTGCCGCCGTTCTTCAGCGTGATAGTACTCTTCAGTTTCTTGCCCGCAGCCACTTCGCCGAGGTTGAACTCTTTGTCCATCTCGAGGATAGGTGCGTTCTGACGGTCGGCGGTGCTGAGGCTGCTAAAGTCCTCGGCGATGTCGCCTTTGAGTGCAATCTTATAGGTGTCGTCTATCACCTGCTTGCCGTTCACTACTACAAACGCATACACCTCCACGGGACCATAGAGCGGGCAGGCGGCAGCGTCCAGCACGAAGACGAACTTGCCCGTCTCGTTGGGTTTCAGTGTGCCGAGGGTGGTCTGGCTGATGAGGTACTTGTCTTGGTCGCGGGTTGCGAGTTCCACTTTCACCTCGTGGTCGGTCAGGTTGGCGTATTCAATCTCCCGTTTGGCGTTCTCGCCTTTCTTTACCGTGCCGAAGTTCACAGCCTTGCTCTTGAGGCTCAAGTCGCCCATCGATACCGAGTATTGGTTAATCGGTTTGGCGGGCTTGGGGATTACTTCGCCTTTGATATACAGGCGTTTCGTGGCTTCTGTGGCGTTGGAGGTTACGGTAATCGTCTTCTGGAAACGCCCGGGGCGACCGTTGGGGTTGTAGGTGACGGTTATCTCGCCCGTTTGCCCGGGTTCGATGGGTTCGCGTGTCCATTTCGGCGTGGTGCAACCGCAACTGGCGCGTACATTGCTCAGTACGAGCGGCTCCATACCCTCGTTCTTGAATTTGAATACGGTGGTTACACGCCCGTCAGCCTCGTTTATCTTGCCGAAGTCGTGTTCTGTTTTCTCGAAAGTAAGCACAGGTTGTTGTGCGAACATGGCTACTGCCACGAGAGCCATAGAGAGTGTCGCCAAAATCTTTTTCATACTATATCGTGATTATCTATTTTCCTTATTACTTATTACTTATTAGTCTTATTAGTCAGTCCCATTAGTCTAATCCCCTTTCCCATTAGTCCTATTGGTCTTATTAGTCTTATTGGACTTATTAGTCCTATTTGCCCTATTTGCCCTATTACCCCCCCCCCATTCACCCAAAACATCCGGCAGCCTGGGGGCGTGGGTGTCCCCACCCGCGGCGGCTCGTCAGAGCCGTTTGACCCGTAAATGCCTTAATTCTTAATTCTTAATTGTCCTATCCTCCCTGCAAAACAGTACTACGAGCCGCGCAACCACAGGGTAACATCAGGGTAACCACAGGGAAACACCAAGGTCAGTTCCCCCGCATGTTAATTCTTAATTCTTAATTCTTAATTCTTAATTGTCAGTTCCCTATCATACAATTCTTAATTCTTAATTCTTAATTATTAATTGCTTTCGCCACCTTTATCTCCGGCAGTTTCTTGAGTGCCACGAACAGGTCTTCCAGTTCTTTGCGGTCATAGACATAGAGTTCGAGTCGCCCGCGGAAGATGCCGTCGTCTGCCAGCACATTCATCGCCCGCATATTTATATGGAATTGCTCGGTGATTATTTGCAGCACATGGATAAACACGCCGAACTTGTCAATGCCTTGAATCTCAATCGTTTGCACGAACGACTGTACGCGGTGCGTGTTCCACGAGGCGGCGTATATCTGTTTGCCGTGCGACGACTTGAGCAGCATCGCCTCCTCGCAGTCTATCTTGTGGATGTACATCTTCCCGTCCTCTGCCAGGTAGCCCAGCACCTCGTCGCCGGGGATGGGGTGGCAGCAGTCGGCGAGGATGTAGTCTTTGCCCAGGTTCTCGTCGGTGAGGACTATCTCCTTTTTCTTGCTCGGTTTCTCGGCGGGCTGGGCGGGTGCGATGGCGGCTTTGGCTTGCCCGAAAGTCCCCGACGCAAAGGGGTTAATCCGCTCCCAGAGGCTCTTCCTGGGGAAGATGATCTGCTGCATGTTGTCGAGGCGAATACTCCCTTGCCCTATCTGCAAGTAGAGTTGCGACGGCTGCGTGAGCAGGTAATGGTTGAGCATGCGCTGCAACGCCATATCGACGCAGTCTTTCGCCCCTATCATGTCGAGTGCATCGTGGAACAGTTTCTCGCCCCGCTTGATGTAGTTGCGTTCCTCGCGGCGGAAATAGTCGTGCAGACAACTCTGTGCCTTGGCGGTCGTCACGAACCCCAGCCAGTTGTCCTGCGGGTGCTGGCTGTTCGAGGTCAGTATCTCCACTTGGTCGCCGCCCTTCAGCACATAACTGAGCGGCACGAGGGTGTGGTTCACTTTCGCCCCGATGCAGTGTTCGCCGAGTTCGGAGTGGAGCAGGAACGCAAAGTCGAGTGCGGTCGCCCCCTGCGGCATGGTCTTTATCTCCCCTTTGGGCGTGAAGACGAACACCTCTTGCGCAAACAGGTTGAGTTTGAAGGTGTCGAGGAACTCCATGGCATCCTTCTCGGGGTGTTCCAGTATCTCTTTTATCTCGCAGAGCCACTTGTCGAGTTCCGATTCGTCTTGCTCGCCCGATTTGTATTTCCAGTGCGCAGCCAAGCCTCGCTCCGCCAACTCGTGCATACGGTCGGTGCGTATCTGTACCTCTATCCACTCGCCGTCTTGCCCCATGACTGTCACGTGCAACGCCTCGTAGCCGTTGGCCTTGGGCGTGCTTATCCAGTCGCGGATACGCTCGGGGTGCGGGCGGTAAATCTCCGTAATGGCGGAGTATATCATCCAGCATTGGTCTTTCTCCGACATCCCCTCGTGGGGGGTGAAGACGATGCGCACCGCCAGCAGGTCATACACATCCTCGAAGGGTATCTGCTGGGTGGTCATTTTCTTCCATATCGAATAGACGGACTTGATGCGTGCCGTGAGGGTGAACTGATAGCCCATCTCCTCGAGTTTCTTCCGAATGGGGGCGGAGAAAGTCTCGAAAGTCGCCATTTGGGCGGTCTTGTTCGCCGCCAACTTCGCTTCTATCTCGGCGTATTTGTCGGGGTGTTCGTATTTGAAACTCAGGTTCTCGAGTTCGGTCTTGATGGGGAATAAGCCCAAGCGGTGGGCGAGGGGAGCGTAGATATAGAGTGTCTCGCCCGCTATCTTGTATTGCTTGTCTTTGGGTTGCGCCCCGAGGGTGCGCATGTTGTGCAGGCGGTCGGCTATCTTGATGAGTATCACCCGAATATCATCCGATATGGTGAGCAGCAACTTGCGGAAGTTCTCCGCCTGCTCGCTCGCTTGTGCGCCGAAGACGCCGCCCGAAATCTTCGTCAGCCCATCCACTATCTGGGCAATCTTGTCGCCGAAGAGGTCGCGTATGTCTTCCACGGTGTAGTCGGTGTCTTCCACCACATCGTGTAGGAGTGCACTGCATATACTGGTGCTGCCGAGACCAATCTCTTTCACGCAGATACGGGCAACGGCAATCGGGTGCATGATGTAAGGTTCACCGCTCAGGCGGCGCACCCCTTGGTGGGCTTGTTTGGCAAAGTTGAAGGCATGCGTAATGATTTCCACTTTCTGACGATGCGCAGTGTGTGCATAGTCGTCCAGCAGTTCCTCGAACGCATGTTGAATCATTTGTTCCTCTTCCGGTGTAAACTCACTCTGTTTCATAACCCGCTACAGTCCCTTTGATAGTCCCTTTGCTTTCTATATGCCGTATGCTTATACTAATTCTATCTGTTTTCGTGTATGCCTGTCTTCCCCGTGTGCCGTCTATTTCTCGCCAGCCCTTTGCCTTATGGCTCTTGTCTTTTTTTATCTGTCCTTTGTCGTCTGTATTGTTTCTTCCCGAATGGGTAGTTTAGTTTGTTTTCTCTATGACTAGAAAAAAGTGCGCAAAGTTACGCTTTTTATTTTGTTCCTGCAAGAGCAAAGAAAAAATCACTGCATAATGCTCCCTATAAACTCTCGCCCCTCCCGAAAATCTAGCCTATCTCGCCCCTCTAGATCAACTAGATGAACTAGATCCCCTAGATTCAACTAGAAAAACTATCTCCAACTAGCCGGCAGCACATCCGGCAGCCTGGGGGCGTGGGTGTCCCCACCCGCGGCGGTTTGGAACAAACCGTTTGACCCCAATAATGCTCTATTCGTCCTATTAGCCTAATTAGCCCAATTAGTCCCATTAGCCCCATTAGCCCAATTGTTCCCATTCGGCAACGGCTTGCAAAGTACTGCTTTGCAAGCCGTTGCCGCTCTGCAGTCCCCCTCTCTGAGGGGGTCGGGGGAGTCTTCGCTCTGCAGTCCCCCCCGCCCAATTCTTAATTCTTAATTCTTAATTCTTAATTCTTAATTCATAATTCATAATTCATAATTATCCCCGCCAATCCCCCTACCACTACGGTAGATACACGGTAGATACACGGTACATACACGGTAGATACACGGTAGATAAAGCCGTTTTTATAGGACTTTCATACGCCTCCTACCGCCCCTATCGTAATTCGTAATTCAAAATTCATAATGATAAATGCTTTTCCTCTTGCTCGTTTCGCTAAAAAACTGTAACTTTGCCGCCAAATTGTGCAATTATGCGTTTGACTGCTCCGATATACCCTCTTCTGTTTCTTCTTTGCTGCCTGTTCTTCCCGCAGACGCTGCTCTCCAAGACGCCTGTGGAGAAGCCCTTTACCGTCGTTATTGATGCGGGGCATGGTGGTAAAGACCCCGGTGCAGTGGGTAAGATTTCGCAGGAGAAGAACCTCAACCTCAGCGTGTCCCTGCTCGTGGGCAAACTGTTGAAAGAGCAGTTCCCCGACATTAAGGTGGTCTATACCCGCCAAACGGACATCTTCCTTCCGCTGCAACAGCGTGCCGATATTGTGAATGCGAATAACGCCGACCTCTTTATCTGTATCCATACTAATTCTTCGGAGTCGAAGACGGCGCAGGGGGTGGAGACATTCGTCTTGGGGACGGAGAAGATGGATAAGAACCTCGATGTGGCGATGCGGGAGAACTCCGTTATTAAACTCGAGGCGGACTACCAGACGGCATACCGGGGCTTTGACCCGAATTCGATTGACTCGTATATCATGTTCGAGTTGATGCAGAACGCCTATATGGACCAGTCGTTGCAGTTCGCTACGCTGGTGCAACGCCAGTGTGTGGAGAAACTGAAAAGGGCAGAGCGGGGCGTTCGCCAGGCGGCGTTTTGGGTCTTGCTGAAATCTGCCTGCCCGAGTATCCTTTTCGAGATGGGCTTTATCTCCAACGCCGAGGAGGAGAAGTACCTCAACTCCGCCCAAGGGCAGCAGGAGATAGCGCAGTCTATGTGCAACGCTTTTGCGCAGTTCACACACCGTAAATCCGTCCCGCAGGTGGATACCACCCAACCCGCCGCCACCCAACAGGATACTCTCCCTCAACAGACGCCACCCAAACAAGACACCCTCCCGCAACAGACACCAACCAAGCAAGATACAGTGCAACAACCCCTCGCAGAGCAGCCCGTTGTAGAAACACCCCCCGCCGCCCCTCTCTATGCCATTCAGGTTTTGGCATCCCGTGTGCCGGTGGCAGCCAACGACTCTCGTTTGCACGGCTTGCAGTGTAAGTGCCTGCAATTAGACGGCTGGTATAAGTACTACTATGCGGAGTCTGCGAACCGCGAAGAGGTGGTGAAAGCCCGTGAGCAGATACAATCCCTCTTCCCCGACTGTTGGATCATCCAACTCCCCCAATAATCCAAAACTCTTAATCCGTAATTCGTAATCCACCATTAGTAATAATTCATAATTCATACTTCGTAATCCACCATTAGTGATAATTCATAATTCATAATTCTTAATTCTTAATTAGCAGTAATTCTTAATTAGAAATGATAAAG
>CAVFIY010000071.1:0-7819 GCA_963622435.1 Bacteroides uniformis
GCAGCCGTTACGGTGGACATAATGGGGGCCATGATAAGGTCGTAGTAGGTGCGTCGAGCCGAGATATTGAAAGTCGTTTTCGCACGCGGTTCGTAGCCTTGCTTGAGCGAGTCCAATTGCCGTTTAGTGAATATCGGTCCCTCCACATTCAGTTTCGAGGCAATCAGTCCGACCGTGATGCCGCCGTGCCAGAAGCTGTTGTTGCCGTCGTTGGTGTGAATGTCTATCACCGAACTCAAGCGGGAACCGAATCGAGCGGGGAAGTTGCCTTTGTATAGTGTCACACTCTTGATGGCGTCTGCGTTGAAAACCGAGAACATACCCATGGCGTGGCTCACATTGTAGAGCGGCACACCGTCTAACATAATCAAGTTCTCGTCGGGCCCTCCGCCCCGCACATAGATGCCCGAACTGCCTTCCGAACCCGATTGTACACCCGGCAGCAGTTGAATGGCTTTCAGCACATCCACCTCGCCTCCTATAGCGGGAATGTTCTGAATCTGCCCGACAGGTACTTCGATGGCGGACATCTGTACGGCTTGCGGACCGCTCACAGAGCGTCGCCCCACCACCTCCACTTCCTCCAGTCGGAGCGAGGAGCGCAAGCGTATTGTCAGTGTTGTATCGCGGGTGAGAGTCAGAGCCTGTAGAGCCGAAGGGTGATAACCCACATAGTTGGCTTGCAGGGAATGATCGCCTGCGGGCAGCGTCAGCGTGAAGAATCCGGCATTGTTGCTGACCACACCTTGGCGTGAGATGGTGTCGTAAATCGATGCGCCTAACAGTCGTTCTCCCGATTCAGCATCTGTGATATATCCGCTAATGGTATAGCGTTGGGCAAATAGCCCCACCGCAATGCATAGCAATGCCAATAGTGGAATGAGTCTATTCATGAGCGTAGGGACTACTCGTTTATAGTATTTCGAAGAGGAAGATTGGCTTGTTAGTGGGGTTCGGCCAGTAGGGTTACATGGTCGTTTTCCATTCGGTAGCGTTCGCCCGTGGCGGGACAGGTGGCGTAGCCCTGTTCATCAAAACGGAGCTTCTCGCCGTATCGGCTCACCCAGCCGATTCGACGGGCGGGATTGCCGACCATCAGTGCAAAATCCGGCACATCTTTGGTCACTACCGAGCCGGCTCCAATCATGCAGTAGGCGCCCAAACTATGTCCGCAAACGATGGTTGCGTTGGCCCCCACCGAGGCGCCTTGATGGATGAGTGTCTCCCGATATTCCGATTTGCGGCTTACGGCAGCACGCGGATTGATCACATTGGTGAATACCATGCTCGGCCCCAAAAACACATCGTCTTCGCAGCGCACGCCCGTATAGACCGACACATTGTTCTGTATTTTGCAGTTGCGCCCTAATACCACTTGCGGCGATATCACCACATTCTGCCCGATGTTGCAGTCTTCGCCTATCGTGCAGCCCGCCATGATGTGCGAGAAGTGCCAAATCTTCGTGCCTCGCCCGATACTACATCCGTCGTCGATGTACGAGGAGGGGTGAACAAAATAGTCATCGTGTGTGGTTTGCATAGGCGGCTTTTTATTTCGTATTCTATAATCGGATACCTTACAATCTGAATAGCGGATTTAGAAAAACGCCTTGAATATATCGTTTCCGTTAGCGTAAATCAGCAGCGCCAGCAGTAGCCAGAATCCGATGTTGTTCGCCACTTCCAGAAACTTGTCGCTCGGTTTGCGGCGAGTAATGATTTCCCAAAGCAGGAATAGGATGTAGCCACCGTCGAGTGCGGGAATCGGCAGGAAGTTCATGAAGGCGAGAATAAGGCTCAAGAAGGCGGTCATGTGCCAGAACGCGTACCAATTCCACGAGGTGGGGAACATATTGCCGATAGCACCGAATCCGCCTACCGACTGCGCCCCCTCCTTGGTGAATACCAGCCGGAACTGCTTGACATACATCGCCAGCATGTCCCAGCCGTATTCTATGCCTGCGGGTATCGCCTCAAAGAACGAGTAGTCGGTATGTTCAATGGGGAAGAAAGCGTATTTAGACTTCTGATACACGCCCAAGCGGCATTGGTCGCCGATGAACAGGTGTGCCACTTGCGCCTCGCCATGGCGGTAGTAGTCTATCGTCACGCTGTCGCATGGGTGGTGTAGCAGTTCTTCGGACACCTCCACGCTGCACGGAGTGGGTACGCCCGCCACGGCCACAATGCTGTCGCCCGCCTGCAGTCCTGCCAGTGCAGCGGCATTTCCCGGCATTACCGAGTCTATCACAAAAGGAATGTATTCCGTGATAAGCACAAACGGACGGCGTGCATAGTTGGCGTCGGCGTGCTCTTTCTGCCGCTCCTCACGGTCGTATTCGTTCTGTGCAGCGAGGTACCGCTTGCCTAAGTCTTTCGACATCACCAGTCCGAGCGTATCTTGTCCCCGCAGTACGACCACATTGCGTTTGCCCTCTATTATCAGCCATTGCACCACGTCGGACAGCTCTTGCGGCTCTTGTCCGTCAATGCTCAGTATCTTGTCTTGTTGGCGGAAGCCTTCCTGTTGCAGAATCTCGGAGTAGTACAGTCCCGAATCAATATTGCGGAGCGGCAGCGTGTCGGTGCCCCAATGCCCAATCAGAATAGAGAATAGCACCAGTGCGGCTACGAAATTGACCAATATACCGCCCAAGATGATGAGCAGCCGTTGCCAAGCGGGCTTCGAGCGGAACTCCCATGCTTGTGGCTCCGACGGCAGGTCGGTAATCGATTTGGTTTCATCCACCATACCCGCTATGGAGCAGTAGCCCCCGAACGGCACCCACCCGATACCCCATTCGGTGTTGTCGGGGTCGCGCCGCCAGTCGCCTTCGGGCAGAGCGCTGCGCTCCTCATCCGTCATCGGGCGGAAGAGGGGATTGCCCTTCTCATCTAATTTGTCTTGGTGAGTAATCTCGTCCTTCAACGGCACAATGGCCGGCTCAATGTTCTTGGCAAAGAACCGCACCCTCCACTTGCCATCCACTTTCTTGGCACGGAATAGCGAGATTTGGGGGTTGAAGAACATATAGAATTTCTCGACCCGCACTTTGAATATGCGGGCAAAGGTGAAGTGTCCGAGTTCGTGTATAACAACTAAGAAACTAAGCGCTAAAATGAGTTGAATCCACTGCATGGATGCGAATTGCGAATGCGAATTATGAATTATGAATTAAGAATTATGAATGATATCTATCCTCCTTGTATCCACCCTGTATCCTCCTTACTTTGTAAATGCCCCTGTACCCATCTCCACACGAATCCATTTACAAACTTACAAACAGACAAACTTACAAGACCAATTGTTTCGCTATGTTTCGAGCTATTTGGTCGGTCTCGACATAGTCCTCGTAGGTTGGGGTAGGGATAAAATCTACTTGCTGCAGGGTCTTGGCTATCACTTCCGACATCTGCAAGAAGCCGCATTTCCCTTCTCGGAAAGCGAGATTCACCACCTCGTTGGCGGCATTCAGCACACAGGGCATATTTCCCCCTCGTTGCGTTGCCTCGTAGGCAAGGCGCAGGTTGGGGAATCGTTCGGGGTCGGGTTCCTCAAAGGTGAGCGTGTGCGCCCGAAACAAGTCGAGTCGGTCGGCAGGATTGCTGATGCGTTCGGGATAGGATAGGGCATACTGAATGGGCAAATGCATATCGGGCGTGCCGAGTTGCGCTTTGACCGCTCCGTCCACAAACTGCACCGCCGAATGGACAATCGATTGTGGATGGACCAGCACTTGTATCTTCTCCACGGGCACTCCGAACAGCCATTTGGCTTCAATCACCTCAAAGCCTTTGTTCATCATGCTTGCCGAGTCGATGGTTATCTTGGCGCCCATGTCCCAGTTCGGGTGGCGCAGCGCCTGCTCCGCCGTAACGGTTCGCATTTGTTCCAACGAGAAAGTGCGGAACGGCCCCCCGCTTGCGGTGAGCAGAATCTTTTCTATCTCGTTGTCCCCCTCGCCCGCAAGCGATTGGAATATTGCCGAGTGTTCGCTATCCACAGGCAGGATGGGCGTATGGTGCTCTTGCGCCAAACGGCTTATCAGGTCGCCTGCCACCACCAACGTCTCCTTGTTGGCGAGTGCAATCGTCTTGCCCGCACGGATGGCGGCAATGGTCGGACACAGCCCTGCATAGCCCACCATGGCGGCTACCACCACGTCTATGCTCGGCATCGTCACCATATCGGCAATGGCATCGGCGCCCGCCCATACTTTGATAGGCATATCGGCCAATGCGTCCCGCAGCGGCTCGTAGAGCGTCTCGTCGGCAATGCAGACCACTTCGGGGTGGAACTCGCGTGCCTGCCGAATCAGCAGGTCGATGCTTCGGTGTGCCGACAGCGCATACACCTCGAATCGATCGGGATGGTTGCGCACCACATCCAGCGTCTGTGTGCCAATGCTGCCGGTGCTGCCTAATAGGGCGATTTGTTTTTTATTCTGTGTAGTGTTCAATGTTCTGAGATGTAAGCGTTAGAAAGCAATTACCTCTTCGGGATTGATGGCCTGTCCGTTGCGCCATAGCTCAAACGAGAGCGTGCCTTCGGCTCCCATTAGGGCAATGGTCTCGCCGGACTGAACGCTGCTGCCAATCGTTTTGAGCACCGACTCCACGCCGCGATAGATGCTGACATAGTCTTGGTGCTGCACCACCACGGTGTGCGTGTTGTCCAGCTCGTGCGAGGTGTAGATGAGGGTCCCCGCCAGTACGGAGCAGACATTCTCGTGGTCGGTGGTGCGCAGCAGCACGGCATATTGTCCTTGTTCGGGCATACAATGTGTCAGCACGGCGCCTCGTACAGGCCGAAACAGGCTGATGATGGGCTGCGTGTGCTGAATATCAAACAGCGAGAGGTTGTCTTTCTCTTTTTCCTCGTATTGCGCCACAAACTCGGCGAGCGCATCGTTCTTGGCTTCTTGCAGTATCTTTTCCCGCGCTATCAGCTGCACGGTGTCGATAGGTTGCACCGTGTCGGACTGCACTTCGCCGGCTGTAATCTGCTTGATGACATCGAGGTATTGCCGCTGTACATCGAGCGAGGTCGATATCGAATCCACACGAGCCGACTCCACAATCAGTTGTCGCCGTAGGTCTTCGCTGTAGCCGGGCAGGATGGTGCGTATCGGCGTATAGACTATCAACAGGGAGAAAACCGCCAGCGTGAGCAGGAACAGCAGAAATAGCAGACTCAGCGAGCCTAACCCGCTGAGGCGCAGATGCCACCGTTCGTTGAGCGTACCCTCGTCGAGCACCGCTATTCGATACTTACGACATATGCGTTGCCAAAAACTCTGCTGTTGTTGATTTCCCATTCTGCCTATTCGAATTATGCGCAGCCCTGCATGTTAATTGTTACCTGTTAATTAAGTATGGAGCATCCAGTGCAAGGCTTCAGTTGTTTGAAGAAGTCGTTGCCCTTGTCATCCACCAATATGAATGCGGGGAAGTTCTCTACCTCAATTTTCCATATTGCCTCCATGCCGAGTTCGGGGTATTCCACGCACTCAATCGACTTGATGTTCTCTTGTGCCAAGATGGCCGCAGGACCGCCAATCGAGCCGAGGTAGAATCCACCGTGCTTTTGGCAGGCATTGGTCACGTCTATCGAGCGGTTGCCCTTTGCCAGCATGATGAGCGAGCCGCCGTGGTCTTGGAACTCATCTACGTATGGGTCCATACGGCCGGCGGTCGTCGGTCCCATCGAGCCGCACGCCATGCCGGCTGGGGTCTTGGCGGGGCCTGCATAGTAGATAGGGTGATTCTTCAGGTATTCGGGCATCGGCTCGCCGGCGTCGAGGCGGGCCTTAATCTTTGCGTGCGCAATGTCGCGTCCCACAATGATGGTGCCGTTCAGCGAGAGGCGTGTGCCAATCGGGTATTGCGTCAGTATATTGCATACATCCCGCATGGGTTGGTTGAGGTCGATGCGCACGGCATCGCCTTCGCCTGCTTGTCGAAGCTCGGCGGGAATCAGACTGCCCGGATTGTTGTCCATGCGCTCAATCCAGATACCGTCTTTGTTTATCTTGCACTTGATGTTACGGTCGGCGGAGCAGCTTACGCCCAATCCGATGGGGCAGCTTGCGCCGTGGCGGGGCAGACGCACCACGCGAACGTCGTGTGCCATATATTTGCCGCCGAACTGAGCGCCCAAGCCTATCTTGTAGGCCTCTTGCAGCAGCTGTTTCTCCAGCTCTATATCGCGGAAGGCACGCCCGGTCTCGTCGCCCGTGGTCGGCAGGCTGTCGTAGTAGTGGGTCGAGGCTAACTTGACGGTGAGCAGGTTCTTCTCAGCGCTCGTGCCGCCAATCACAAAGGCGATATGGTAGGGAGGGCAAGCGGCAGTACCGAGGCTCTTCATCTTCTCCACAAGGAACGGAATGAGGGTGCCGGGGTTCTGTATGCGGGCCTTGGTCTCTTGGTAGAGATAAGTCTTGTTGGCAGAGCCGCCGCCTTTGGTCACGCACAAGAATCGGTATTCCATGCCCTCGGTGGCCTCAATGTCTATCTGTGCGGGCAGGTTGCACTTGGTGTTCACCTCCTCGTACATCGAGAGCGGCGCATTCTGTGAGTAGCGCAGGTTGTCTTGCGTGTAGGTGTTGTATACGCCGTGGCTCAGCGCCTCTTCGTCCGAGTAGCCGGTCCATACTTGCTGCCCTTTCTCGCCATGCACAATGGCGGTACCGGTATCTTGGCAGAGGGGCAACTGCCCTTTGCAGGCCACCTCGGCGTTGCGCAAGAAGGTGAGTGCCACATACTTGTCGTTGGCGCTTGCCTCGGGGTCGCGGAGTATCTTGGCCACTTGCTCGTTGTGTGAGCGGCGCAGCATGAAGCTCACATCGTGGAAGGCTTGTTGTGCCATGCGTGTCAGACCTTCCTTTTCTATTTTCAGGATGGGTTTTCCTTCGAACTCGCCCACTGACACGAAGTCTTTGGTCAGCAGGTAATACTCTGTCTCGTCTTTGCCGAGTTGAAACATCGGCGCATACTTGAATTCCATATCTTCAATTAACAATTAAGAATTAACAATTAACATGCCCGTCCTGCGTCAATTAACAATTAAGAATTAACAATTAACATGCAGATTCTGTGTCAATTAACAATTAGGAATTAATATGCAGGGCTGCTCTAAACACACTTATAGTAGCATATTGCCAAAAGAGGACTTACATAGAGGCGCACTGCCGCGGTATAGTATGATTTCAGTACTGCACAGAACGGGGTGCAAAGTTACAACTTTTTCCTTATATATACAACACCTGTACAAACAAAAATGCGTTCCTTGTGTTTTCCTTGTTTTTTCTATGTTCTTTCCCCTGTTCTTTCCCTGTTCTTTCCCTGATGTTACCCTGTTCTTACCTCTGCTCTTTTGCACGGTTATTTGCACGGTTATTTGCACTGTTATTTGCACTGTTATTTGCGCTGTTTTGTAACGCTTGTACTACAAAAAACAACCGCCCTTTTACTTGGAGCGGTTATCTTGTTGAGCGACGGAGTAAATCTGTAGCGATAATGTTCTCTTTTTATCCGAATAAGTCGGCGTGAGTGCCGGTATCAATTAAGATGAGTATCAGTTCATTATCACGCTGTTCCCATACCAACAACCAATCGGGCTGAATATGACACTCCCATAGGTTTGCATAGTTTCCCACCAACTTGTGCGGGTGATACTGCGCAGGCAAAGTACCCGTATCAGACAGTATTCTCAAGACCTCAACCAGTAATGTTTGGTCAAATCCTCTTTTTATACAACGCTTGTATGCCCGTTTGAATGAGCCTTTTACTTGAATCTCGTACTTTGGCATATCTAAGC
>CAVFIY010000071.1:7829-8765 GCA_963622435.1 Bacteroides uniformis
TTCAAATAGTTCATCAGTTCATCCACAGACTCAAAAGTGCGCAAATTTCCTTTCCGAACATCCTCTATCGCCAAGTCCAACTCTGTTTTTTTCTTTTTTGCGACAGAGCGAACCTGTTTTGGCACAGACTTCGAAGGCTCTTCAACCACACTGCCCCCATTCAAACTATTCGGTACGTATGTTTGGTTTGAGAGAATACTCTTCTCCTCGATATTCAATACCATCTGTTCCATAGTGTTTTCCTTTCTTATTATTTCATACTCCTTTCTTGGCGGCAAAGGTACAACTTTTTGAGGAGATATGCAAAGGAGAATCGAGTTATTTGAACACTATCGTCCTTGTATCCTCATTGCATCGTCCCTGTATCCTTATTGTACTTTCATTGCATCAGCGGTACTTTTAATATACATGCGCCGAATGCAATAAGTTTATTGTCTGTGGTGACACGCCACTCTTCCCTACTCTTCCCTATTCTTCCCTACTCTACACTCTACACTCTACTCTTCTACTCTACTATACTATACCCTGCCTACGCCGCTACTCGACGGTGACGGATTTGGCGAGGTTGCGGGGTTGGTCTACATCACAGCCTTTCTCGACGGCGATGTGGTATGCCAAGAGTTGCAAAGGAATGACTGTCAGGAGCGGGGTTAGGCACTCTTCGGTGGCGGGAACGGTAATCGTATAGTCGGACATATTACTTACCAGGATGTCCCCCTCCGTCACGATACTGACCACACGCCCCTTACGCGCACGCACCTCTTGGATGTTCGACACCACTTTCTCGTAAGTGCCGCAGTGCGGGGCGATAACCACAACGGGCATCTCCTGCGAGATAAGGGCGATAGGACCGTGCTTCATCTCGGCTGCGGGGTAGCCCTCGGCGTGTATGTAACTGATTTCCTTGAGTTTCAATGCTCCCTCCAACGCTACGGG
>CAVFIY010000072.1:0-8748 GCA_963622435.1 Bacteroides uniformis
AACGGTTTGTTCCAAACCGCCGCGGGTGGGGACACCCACGCCCCCAGGTGGCGGACAACGAATACTAACATATTTAGAACGGGATGAACAACATATTGCAATAACTACCATAAACATACCATGAAACACACTCACTTTCTATTTGCATTACTACTCTGCCCGGTGCTGGCGTGGACGAATGTTCAAACGACTTGGGCTAGTCCGAAGATTACGCGCGTGGAGCCGCTGTGCTGGTGGACGGATATGCACCAACCGCTGACACTGCTCTTCTACGGCGAAGACCTGCAAGATGCGACTGTACAAATTCAGGAGGTGGCTGCGGGGCGGGTGCTGCGCGGGCAATGCCTCGGGCTGGTTGCCACCGGTCAGCACAATGCCGAAAGTCCCAATTACCTCTTCGTGGATATGGATGTGCGCCAAGCCGGCACCTACCGTATCACGCTCCGCAAAGGCAAGCGCAGTGCGTCCTACACCTACACGATATACCCCCGTTCGGAGGGCAGTCGGGAGCGGACTTCGTTCACGACGGCAGACCTGGTGTACCTCATCATGTCCGACCGCTTCATAGATGCAGACCCTACCGACAACAGCACCCCAGACACCCGTGAGAAAGCCGACAAAAGAAACATACACGGGCGGTTCGGCGGCGACATTGCGGGTATCATTAGTCAACTCGGGCATATCGCCGACCTCGGTGCGACTGCCATCTGGCCTACCCCGCTCCTGCTGGACGACGAGGCGGCATGGTCGTACCATGGCTACGCCTGCTCAGATTACTACCATATCGACCCCCGTTTCGGAACGAATGAACTCTACCGTCAAATGGTTGACTCCGCCCACCAACGGGGGTTGAAAGTGCTGATGGATATGGTACCCAACCACTGCGGTGCTGCACATTGGTGGATGCAAGACCTGCCCTACCACGATTGGATTAACCAATTCAGCGAGTTCACCACGACGAACAATGTCTTCTCGGCGAACTACGACATCAACGCCTCCGAATACGACCGTCTGCTCTCCAACCGCGGCTGGTTCGATCGCCCCATGCCCGACATGAACCTGGAGAACCCCGACCTGCTGCGTTACTTCCAGCAGTGGGCGATATGGTGGATAGAATATGCGGGGTTGGACGGGCTGCGTGTGGACACCTACCCGTACATCGAGAAAGCCCCTGCCGCCCAATGGTTACAGGCTATCCGTGAGGAATACCCGAACCTGAACATCGTGGGCGAGTGCTGGACACGCCCCGCGTCCGCCGTAGCATACTGGCAATCCGGCACGAAGAACTACGACGGCTTCGACAGCCACCTGCCGACCGTGATGGACTTCCCCGTGGATGAGGCGATTCGCCAAGCCCTGGAGAACGACGGCACGGGTTGGGGCAACGGGCTGACGAAGGTGTATGATGCCGTAGCGCAAGACTACCTCTACGCCGATGTCAACAGACTGCTTATCTTCCTCGACAACCACGACATGGACAGAATAGGCGATGTCGTAAAAGACAAAGACCCGCGGCGCGTGAAGATTGCATACACCCTGCTGGCGACCATGCGCGGTATTCCGCAAGTGTTTGCGGGCGACGAATATGCGATGCACTCCGCCGATATGTCGCAAGGACACTCTACGCTGCGTATGCCGCTGCCCGTCCCCGCCACACCGAACGACAGCACCTACCTCACGCCCGAACAACGGGATATGTATGCCTATCAGCGTGCGCTCTTCCAATGGCGCAAGACGGAGCCTATTATCCACCACGGGCGGACGATGCACTTCCTAAGCCGCGACAACACCTACGCGTATTTCCGCTACACCGACGAAGGGGCGGTCTTTGTATTCGCCAACGCCTCGGAAGAGGGGAAGACCATTCCGACCGCTCACTACGCCGAGATTCTCGACCGCTACAACCCCGTCGGGACGGATGTGCTGACGGGCAAAACCGTTGACCTCTCGCGCTCCGATGTGCAGGTTCCCGCCCTCTCGAGCCTGATTGTGCGGCTCAAAGGAAAATAGGTATTGCATATTCGACAAAAAAGCAGTACCTTTGTGGGCTAAACCATTTACCGCGCTGTGCGCCCTCGCCTACAAGTCATGAAACGGGTACTATACATACTGGCTGTTCTGCTTACGAGCCTGCTGCTCGTCGGGGGGATGTGCGTGTGTATATTGAGCAGCGACCGCGTGGAAACGGCGGCGGTGAACCTGGTGGCAGACGAGTTGAGCCGAGGGCTAGGCACGCAAGCCGAGGTGGGGGAAATAGAATACCGTTTCCCCGCCCGCATACGGATAAAAGACATCTACATCGAAGACCGTCAGCACGATACACTGCTCTACCTAAACGAAGTGTACGCCCACCTGCGACCGCTGCCGCTGTGGAAGAACGAGATACGCTTCACCAAAGTGACGGTGCGCAACGGCGTGGCACGCGCCTACGCCCTGCCCTCGGGGGAGTACAACTATCAGTTCCTCGTCGATGCCTTTCGGCGGACGGACAAACCCCGCAATCCCTTCCATGCGTTTCTCTCGGTGCGGGATGTGCAGATAGAGAACATCCGTGCGCAATACGACACCTATCAAGGGTGTCTGGAGCAGGCACATCTCGACCTCTACCACCTGACACGGGATTCGCTCGATGCGGAGATACGCAGCCTCCGCGCCGAGGTCTGCAACCCGACCGACCGACTGGCGATAGAAGACCTACGGGCGCACTTTGTCTATAACGATACACTGCTGGCGATGCCGACGCTCTATGTGCGGCTGCCCCACTCGGAGGTGGACGCCGGCGGAATAGAATACACGATGCACGATGTTGCCGACGCACACGAGCATTGCGGTATAGACCATTCTACCAAGACGGGGAAATTACTCTCGGAATCCAACACCATTCGTTTCCATATCACGCAGGCGGAAGTCAGCCCGCACGACCTGGCGTTCTTTGCACCCAAACTGCGCACGCTCAAGAAGAAAGTGCGCCTGACGGGGGACATTGTCGGCACGCTGGATAGTATTCAAGCCACGGCATTCACGCTGCGCTACGACGGCAAGCAACTCTTCGAAGGGGAGTTCACCGCCATCGGGCTGCCGGATATTCACAACCCGTATCTGAAGATACGCTGCACCGACCTGTTTGCCAACGCACGGATGCTGCAAGACTTTGTGAGCGACCTGAACAGCCGCCCGTTCCGCCTGCCAAAAGAAGTACACCGCCTGGGCAATATCCACTATCGGGGACAGATAGAGGGACGGCTGCACGATGTGGTGCTGCACGGAGCGTTCCGCACCGGTCTGGGCGTAATCACCACCGACGGTGCGCTGCAGTCGGACAGTCTGTTCAAACACCTGACCTACAACATGCGCGTCGCCACCAAGCGGTTCCGACTGGGGAAGATGCTGGCACACCAACCGCTGGGGAATATCACCCTCGATGTGCGGTTGCAAGGAGAGGCACAGAACGGCAAACCGCGCGGCAAAGTACAAGCCAAAATCCGAGACCTGACCTACAACGGCTACACCTATCAGCAACTGCGGGCAAACGGACATTTCCGCGAGCGGCACTACGACGGAACTTTCGCCATAGAGGACAAGAACCTGGAGATGTACTTCAACGGGTTGGTCAGCCTTGCGGACGAAAAGCCTGAAGTGAACTGCGACTTGCGGCTTGTGCGCTTTCGCCCCGGGGTACTAGGGCTGTCGCCCCTATTGGCGGATATGGAAGTAGGGAGCAGCATTGCCGTGAACCTGAACGGTATCAATTTGGACGAGATGAACGGCTACCTCGTAGTGGACTCGCTGCGCCTAAAGAACGGAAGCGACTCGCTGCTCATGCAGCAACTCAAACTCATTGTCCAAGCCGAGCAAAAGACAAAGCAAATACGCCTCAACAGCGACTACCTCACGGTCGGTGTCAGCGGGCAATTCCGTTATGCGGAACTCCCCGATATGCTGCTGCGGCAGGCGGAGCATTACCTCCCCCACGCATTCACCGTGGAGAAACGCCGCGAGATACGCCAAAGCACCCCCACCCGCTCGCGACTCAACTTCTACGCCTACGGCTACAAGTTGGGTGCGCTGCAGCGTGTACTCAAACTACAGACACGCATCAGCGGGCAGCCTGTTGTGAAAGGTTTCCTCCGAGAGGACAAGAACATGTTCGGGCTGATGGCGTACCTGCCGGGCGTGCGTGTGGGCAATACGCCCGTGCGGGACATCACGCTGTCGCTGGACAATATCGGGGACAAAGCGAACCTGTCCGTATCCGCCGAAGCGCTGAACATGGGCAGTCTGCTCCGTGCCTCCGCTGGCGGGGACTCACTGACAACGCACCTCTCGCTCTATCAGACGGCGGAGGCAGACCATGCCTACGGCGGGGAGATTCACCTCTGCACGAAGTTCCTGCAATATGCAGGCAAGCCACTGATAGACACGCACATACAACCGTCGGTCTTCCAACTGCGGGACTCTGTCTATACGCTCGACGACAGCCACATTGTCTATTGCGTGGCGGACACGACGCTGGGCATCAACCACTTCAGCATGCAGGCGGCGCACCAATATGTGCGTGCGGACGGCATGGCATCGGCGCACCCCGAAGACTCGCTCCGAGTGGAACTCGGGAACATCGATGCGGGGTATCTGCTGCCGTTCTTCCTGCCCGAGAAAGCCCTCAAACTAGGGGGTAGTCTGACCGGATGGGCGACACTCTACAGCCTCTTCTCTACCCCGATGTTCGAAGCGGATGTGCGGCTCGACTCCGCCTTGCTGAACGATGCGTATGTGGGGAACGCCACCGCCGTGGTCGCACTGGACAAGCAGAGCAAGAATGTCCTGATAGACGGCGATGTGGTACTCCGCGAGAGGAAGATTGCGCATGTGGACGGCACGGTAGAGACAGCGACACGGAAATGGGGAATAATGATTTACCCCGACTCCATTCCGCTGAACTTCATCGACCATTGGGCGCAAGGTATCATCACCGGTATCTCTGGCTACGGGTCAGGCGTGGTGCATGTGTTCGGCGACAGAGAAGGCGGTGACAAACGGACTTGGGTGGAGACACGGGTGAAAGTGACGGACGGCGCACTGACTATTCCCTACACGGGTTGTCGCTACCACTTGGAGGACTCGGTATTCATGGACTCGACCTCCATCCAGTTCAACGACATCGACCTCTACGACACCGAGGGACACCGCCTGCACCTCAACGGTGCGCTGCGCCACACGCTGTTCAAAGACTTCACCTACGGGTTCGACATACGGGTGTTCAACGCCCTGGCGTTTGACCGTCCGGACAAGGTGGGCGAGATGCTGCAAGGCAAAGTATATGCCAACGGCAATGCCCTCATCGAAGGCGACGGCGACGAGGTGCGGATAACGGCGAACGCACGGAGCGTCGGCAAGTCGCGCTTCACGCTGTCGATAGACAACGCCTCGTCGGCGGCGGACAATAACTTCGTCACCTTTGTCAATCATACCGTTGTGCCGCAGAAGCCGACGGAGGATGAGGACTTCGACCTGCTACAGGCGGAGGAAGAAGAGAAAGCGAAGACACGCGTACTGCTGTCGATGAACATGGATATCAATCAGCACCTGCTCTTCCAACTCATGCTCGGCGAGCGCAACGGCGATATGATTCAGGGGCGCGGGGACGGTGCGATGCGCTTCGCCTACGACTCCCAAGACGGCTCAATGCAACTGATGGGAACCTACACCATTCAGCAAGGTTCGCTGGACTTCACGGTGGGCAATGTCATTCACCGACGCTTCACGATAGCGGAGGGCGGAACGATTGCGTGGTCGGGCAATCCTGCCACGCCGCAACTGAATGTAACTGCCAAATACCGCGTGACGGCAAGCCTCAAAGACCTCTTCGGCAGCGACATCAGCCAACTCGCCACCACCCGCACGAGTGTGCCTGTGAACACCTGCCTGACGATGACGGGCAACCTGATGCAGCCCACGCTGCGCTTTGGCATTGAGTTACCGCAGTCGGACGAGTCCATACAGAGCCAGATACGCGCCATTATCAACACCGATGAGATGCTGATGCGGCAAGTAATCTACCTGCTTGTCTTCGGAAGGTTCTTCACGCCAGAATACATGACCAGCACCAAATACACGGGACTCAATGAGACCTATTCGCTGCTCTCGTCCACTATCACGGGGCAGATAGACGCTTGGCTGAGCAAACTGACCAATGTCTTCACCATGGGCGTGAACATCCGCACCGACGGCGAGGGGAAAGATATGGGGCAGGAATACGAGGCGGAGTTCCAGTTGCAGCCCGTGGACAGGCTAGTCATCAACGGCAATGTGGGCTACCGATACAACGATATATCCAAGCAGCCGTTCTTCGGCGACCTGGATGTGGAGGTGTTGCTGACGGACGACGGAAAACTGCGCCTGAAGGGCTACACGCACACCGTGGATAAATACTCGCTGCGGCAAGCGAATACCATTCAGGGTATCGGCTTTGTTTGGAAATACGATTTCAATATCCCCACCAAAGAAGAACGCGAGCATAACAAAGTGATGCGGGCGGAACGGAAAGCCGAACAAGAACGCCTGAAAGCAGAGAAGAAAGCCGAGAAAGAGCGGCTCAAAGCAGAGAAAAAAGCCGCAAAGAACCAATAACACCCCCGAAAAATTATGCTGATTAAGACTTATGGTGCAGCACCCATAGGCATTGATGCTGTGTTAGTTACGATAGAAGTACATGCTGTACCCGGGTTCGATTTCACGCTGGTCGGGCTGCCCGACAACGCCGTCAAAGAGTCGCACGAGCGCATCCTGGCTGCCCTCAATGTGAACGGGTTTGATATGCCCAAACGGGCATTCACCATCAATATGGCGCCCGCCGATATTCGCAAGGAGGGGGCGTCCTACGACCTGCCGCTCGCCATCGGCATACTGGCAGGTGAAGAGAAAGTGAAATCGCAACGCCTCGACCGCTTTATGCTCATGGGGGAGTTGAGCCTCGACGGGTCGTTGCAGCCCATTCGCGGCGCACTGCCGATAGCCCTTTGCGCACGAAAAGAGGGGTTCCGAGGGCTGATTCTGCCTGCAGCCAACGCACAAGAAGCCGCCGTGGTGAACGGCATTGAGGTCTATGGCATTGAGACGCTGCTCGATGTCGTACGCTTTCTCAACGGGGAAATGGAGATTGCACCCACCGTGGTAGACACCGATACGCTGTTCCGCGAAGAGGCGTTCTCCACCGACTTGGACTTCGCCGATGTACGCGGGCAAGAGAATGTGCGGCGGGCGATGGAGGTCGCTGCGGCGGGAGGGCATAATATGCTGATGGTGGGGCCTCCGGGCGCAGGCAAATCGATGATGGCAAAGCGTCTGCCCTCTATTCTGCCGCCCCTAACACTCGAGGAGGCACTCGAGACGACGAAGATTCATTCCGTTGCAGGACTGCTCAATCGCCGCAGCGGGATTGCCTCACCGGAGTCGCTGATAGTGCGCCGCCCGTTCCGCAGTCCGCACCATACCATTACCGATGTGGCACTCGTCGGCGGAGGCTCCAACCCGCAGCCGGGCGAGATAAGCCTGGCGCACAACGGGGTGCTGTTTCTCGACGAACTGCCCGAATACAAGCGGACGGCACTGGAGGTAATGCGGCAGCCCCTGGAGGACAGAAAGATAACCGTCGCCCGTAACAAGATGTCGATTGAGTACCCCGCTTCGTTTATGCTGGTGGCGGCGATGAACCCCTGCCCCTGCGGGCATTACGGGGAGAACAACCCCGCGCACCCGTGTCTCTGCACCCCCGCACAGGTACATCGCTACCTCAGTCGCATATCGGGGCCATTGCTCGATCGTATTGATATTCAGTGCGAAATACAAGCCGTGCCATACGATCAACTCCGCACGATGCAGCAAGGGGAGTCGTCTGCCGCCATTCGCCAACGCGTGGTCGCCGCCCGTCAAATACAGTCGGAGCGTTTTGCCGGGACAGGGATACACTGCAACGCCCAGATGACACCGCAGATGCTCCGCCAATACTGTCGTGTGGACGAGGAGGGGGACAAACTGCTCTCATTCTCAATGAACCGCCTCGGGCTGTCGGCGCGTGCGTACGACCGCATACTGAAAGTCTCACGCACCATTGCAGACCTGGCAGGCGTAGAAGACATCACCGCACGCCACCTCCTGGAGGCAATCGGCTATCGCTCACTCGACCGCTCCACCTGGGCGGGGTAAAGGAATTGCGCTATATATAATAAGGTGTATCTAACGCGATAAGGTATTTACACCGGGGAATATCCGAAAGTTCTAATAGAGTGCTAGACGATTAAAGCATATCGGTTTCGATACTGTCCCAATACTTTCTATCATGACGGAAAGTTTCAGGAGTAACACCCACATACTTTTTGAAGAAACTCACAAAATGGCTTGACGCCTTAAAACCAAGGTTATACGCAACCTCTGTAACACTCGCATTAGTCGTTACGAGTAAAACACAGGCATAACGCATAACTGTACGATGAATATATTCTGTAACAGAACAGAACACCCCACCCGTTTTCTAAATGCCGTATTAAGTACAGTGGAGGTTACATTCAGTTTAGCAGCATAAAAATCAACAAAACGCTCTTTGGTACAGTGTTTCTTAATGAGAATCACACATTGGCGGACAATTTGCTCGTCTGAATCCAAGTTTGAAATATCCTGCACTGTCATCTCGTTCTGTATCATTTCGGGCAAACTCGATAAAGGATGATGTACCATCATCGCTATCAAGTGTCC
>CAVFIY010000073.1:0-8722 GCA_963622435.1 Bacteroides uniformis
AGAGCGAAATCTCGCACACATCGCCAATCGACCACGGCTTCTCGATACGGGCACTCACGTTATTCACTGCAAATCCGCCCTCGTAGTCGGTGTAGAAACTTTTCCACGGCGTCATGCCCACTTGCACCCCGAGCGTGATATCGCACGGCAGCGAGAAGTCATAGCCCAACTCGATGTACGAAGAGTACGCACGCTTCAGTTCCGGCTCGTCTTCTATATCCGTCTCTTTCTCGTAAATATCCGCACCCGCTACCATGGTGTACCAATTGATGTAGAGCGGCACCTCCAGCAGGTCGCCGAAGTTGTAGCCTATCTGCACCTCCGTCTGGCTGCTGTTGTCGTATGCCGTTTCGAGATCTTTTTTCCAGTTGAAGAAATTGCCGTCGCCGTAGTAGTAATGGGTAGCACCAAGCGTCAAGCCATAGAAGGTGAACGAAGCCTCGATATCCACTTCGGGGTAGAACTCCGTGCCGGCTTGGTCGTCGGTTGCCTTGCGGAACTTCCAGTCGCTGGCACCCAGACTTGCCCATGCCCCGATACGGAACGAGGTGTGTTCGGTGTCGAAACCGACCAACGCTTCGGGCTGAAAACTGAGACCGCCGTTGTACTGTCCGCGCCACAAGTATGCACTGGTCAGTTCGGCTCCCGCCTCGTAAGCAAATTCGATGGACTCTTGCGCTATGGCAACTGTAGTAACCACCATTGCCAATAGACTAACTAATACCTTTTTCATTTTTGAAAGTAAAAAGTTTGTTTGATTGTTGATAGTTATTATAGAAATGCCTCTTGATAGGCATTTTTGTTTGGCTACAGATAGGTGCTTCCGTTCCAAGAACGGCCAATCGGTGAGGAACAAATTCCCCACTCTTTCCCAAGCACACTGCCATACTATTCAATGAGAACGCGGGAATGCGGCAAGAACTGCCGATTCCACGAAATGCCTACCGTTATGTTTGCGTTCAGCCGTTGCGCCGACGGATTTTTCGGTTTCCAACGGATATTGTCTTTTGTCACCCGCCATGGGTTGAGCATCAAGTCGCCCGCCAGCGACACGGCGCACCGCTGCAGTTGCCATACCTTATGGAACGACACATCGACATTCACCACGGCAAAGCCGCCCTCGAATCCCGTGTAGAGGCTCCGCCACGGTGTCATCCCGATGGTAGTGTAAAGCGACATAGCGTATGGCAAGGCAAATTCGTATTTGAATTCAAAATAAGAAGAATAGGCACGCCGCAGCTCATCGCCCGACAGGTACCCGTCCCGCCCCACAAAGCGCGTGCACCACAGAAAACTCAGCGGCACTCGGTCGCTTATTCGGTATCGGAAACGCAGCTCATCGGTATTGCCGGCCTCTCCGGGAGCAGCGTTGTCAAAGTTAAAGAAATGTGTACCGTCAAAATACACCGCATGCAGCCAATATAGTTGCACGCCCCAGCGGTCGAAACCGAGCGTAACATCCACCTCTGGATTGAATCCCGAAAATGCCCAATCGGTAGCCCCTATGTTCCACCACATATCGGCAAACAGCCCTTCGTAGTTCAACCGAGCGGACGCTTGCACACCCAATCCGCCCACATACAGCCCCCGCCAGATATAGTTCGCCACCAGCGATGCATCGGCACTCAGCACCAATCCCATCCGTTGCGTTTTCTCGCTTTTGCCAGTTTTCGCATTGGATGCGTATTTTTGCCCAAGCGTATCTTCACTGTTCGTGACTTGCTCCGTAAGCCCCTCCTGCCGCGGGGTCCCCGCAAGCTCTGCGCAGTGGGGTGCCCTTGGAGGGGTTGGGGAGGTCTTTGCCTCCGCCAAAAGAAAAGGCATCGCTCCGACGCACAGCGTCAGAGCAAATGCCTTCCACGTATTCGAAATGGCTCTTGCCACTCTTGCTACAGACCCTTCTGAGCCGCCCACGCGATGCGCAGTGCTACCTCAAGGATACGGGTGTCCGTCAGTTCTACAATGCCGCCCTCGGGGCCGGGTTCGATATGATAGCCGTGTTCAGCGGTGCCTTCGCCGTTGAAGTAGGCGCGAACTGCGTCTGCCTCGATGCCTAACTCTGCTGCGATAGCGTCCATACTGCCGTGGGGCAGACTGTCTTTCACTTCACGAAGACGATTAAAAGTAGTGCGAATCATAATTTGGTGTGTTTTTGGTTGATATTGTTGTCTGTTATCGAATAGTGCTGCAAAGGTACGAAAAAGAAATTACATCTCCAAATATATTCGTATATTTCATCATACGCAATTCACAAGGACGACTTGTAGACGGACGGCTATCGCCGTATTACCGCTAATTATTCATAAAGACAAAGACGGGTGTTTTTTGTAGACAAATATTATCACCAATTATCCAAATATGGCTCAAATATGCTTCAAGATATATTCTCAAATATATTTATGATAATTGTCCCCGGCGACACGCCGGTTTATGATAATATTTGATTTAATTTTTCGTGTATTTGGAGGCGGGTGCTCCCGCAGAGCATTTATAGGATTATTTTTTTGTCCATACGGCGATAGCCGTCCGTTTATAAAGAGATTATTGTCCCCGGCGACACGCCGGTTTCGTGTATTTGGAGAGTTTATGATTAATTTATGTCCATACGCGTCAGCGTCCGTTCAGAAAGAAAGTGTTCACCGTCTGTGTTCCAGCAGCACCACATTTTCCACATGTTGCGTGTGGGGGAACATATCCACGGGTTGCACGCGTACCACGCGGTACTTTGCGTCCAGCAGTGCCAAATCACGCGCCTGCGTGGCGGGGTTGCAACTGACATAGACTATCCGTTTCGGCTCGGCGAAGAGAATGGTATTCACCACATCCTCGTGCATACCCGCACGGGGCGGGTCGGTGATGATGACATCGGGACGCCCGTACTCAACGATGAAATCTTGGTTGAGGATGTCCTTCATGTCGCCCGCAAAGAACAGCGTGTTGTCCAACCCGTTGAGGTGGGCATTCACTTTGGCATCCTCAATCGCTTCCGGCACATACTCGATACCTATCACCTGCCGTGCCTGCTTGGCAACGAAATTGGCTATCGTACCCGTACCGGTGTAGAGGTCGAAGACTAACTCGTTGCCCGTCAGCCCTGCGAAGGAGCGTGCCACTTTGTACAGTTCGTACGCCTGCTCGGTGTTGGTCTGGTAGAACGACTTGGGCCCTACTTTGAACTGCAAATCCTCCATCTGCTCCATGATATGGTCCTGCCCGTAGAAGACATGCACCGTTTGGTCGCCGATAGTGTCGTTCATCTTCTCGTTCTCTACATAGAGCAGGCTGACTATCTCGGGAAACTCCGTGTGCAGCCACTCCAAGAGGGCGTGGCACGCCTCGTTGATTTTCTCGCCGAAGGACGCGATGAGCATAATCTCCCCACGGTGGTTGGAGCGCAGGATGAGCGTACGCAGTTGCCCCGAATGGCTATGCTCGTTGTAGAACGAGATGCCGTGCGCACGGGCGTAGTCCCGAATGCCGTTGCGGATACGGTTGTTTATCTCGGGCATGAGGTGGCACTCGGTGATGTCCAGCACCTTGTCGAAGCAGTTGGGGATATGGAAACCGACACCGTACGAGTTATCCACATTCTCGATGCCGCCCGCCGCGTGAATCTCATCCCACGAGAGCCATTTGCGGTCGGCGAAAGTGAATTCCAACTTGTTGCGGTATTGGTAGATATGGCGGCTGCCGAGAATAGGGCTTATTTCAGGCAGTTCGACCTTGCCGATACGGGTCAGGTTGTCGACAATCTGTTGCTGCTTGTAGCGTAGTTGCTCCTCGTAGGGCAGAATCTGCCACTTGCAGCCACCGCAAGTGCCGTAGTGTTTGCACACCGCTTCGCAGCGTTTGTCTGACGGACGCACGACACGCTCCACCCGCGCCTCCATGAAACTGTGCTTGCGCTTGGTTATCTGCAAATCGACGATGTCGCCCGGCACGCAGTATGGTATGAAAACAACCATGTCGTTGATACGGGTCAGTGCTTTGCCTTCGGCGGCAATGCCGGTTATCTCTACATTCTCGATGAGGGGTAAGTTCTTCTTTTTCATTGTGTTACGGAGAGTAATTGCTCTATGCTTTGTCGGTATAGCGTATCGAAGTCGGTGAGTGCTTCGAGGGGGAAGCCATAGACTATCGTTTGGTTTCGGTAGCGCACGCCTGCCGTGGTGCGGGTGTCGAGGTAGCGGGCGGCTTTCTCTGCCCCCTCGGCGGGCGTGAGTGCTTCGGGTGCTGACTCAAACAGTCCCTCGGCGTTCGGCTGTGTGCGGAGGGCGGTGCGCCTGTTGCCGTTCCACTGCACCTCCCCCGTGCGGCAAGCGTTGGGGACATAGTAGGTGTAGTGCAGGTACTGCTTCGCCCATTGCGGCGGCAGCCCGCTGCCGATACGGCTGCCGCTCAACAGCACCCGCCCGCCTTGTGCCAGGTAGTCGGCAAGTGCCTGAAGCAGTGTGTCCGAGAGAACGGTGTTGCGCTCCTTGCCTGCGATTATATCCACAAAGGCGTAGGCGGTATCGATACGGCGTACGGCATCGCTGCTTGCGGACAGATAGGAGATACCCATCGCCTGCAACGCCTGCCCGTGCAGGACGGGATAGTCGTGCGTGTTGCCGACCGTGACGGTGGCTTGGCTGCTGCGATAGCAGGCACCCCAGCCGCAGTTATCGTCGTTGATCCATTGGCTCTTGCGCTCCCAATCGTACTGCTCGCCGATATACGCCAGGCTCTGCCTGTCCTCGACGGCGTAACTCTGTGGCACTATCCCCGCATGGAGCGAGTCGGCATACCACTCGGGGGCGTAGGCGTGGTGGAATGCATTCACAACCAGTCCGATAGGCGCATGCTTGTCTGTTGCCAGGTAGGCGGATAGGACTTCGCTCTTCCCGCTGCGCCCGCCCGCATTGGCTGCCACGATATAGAAGTCGTAGCGTACACCCCGCTGTGCCGCAACGGTCAGGCTTGTCTTGGTTGTCTTTGTCGATTGCCACTCCCCGCCGTCGGTGCGGGTATAGACATAGTAGTGCGTGGGGACGGCAGTCGGTTCGAGCGGGTCGTCTTGCGCCTGCCACGAGAGCCGCAGCAAGGTGTCGCGTTCTATCTCCACGCTGCAGGCTGCCACGGGGAGCGGCTGTATCACCACTTTCCGCCCGTCCTGACTGTGCAAGTAGCGCACCAGCCCTTTGTATATCGCACGGGCTACGGTGTTGCGGAACTCGGGGTCTAGCCCGTAGCGCATATCCACCATACTCTTGTGGCTCAGTATCTCTATCAGCACGGACGGCACCACGGGGTAACGCGACTCGCAGTAGTTGGCGTTCTGCAGTTGGCGGCGCGTCCAATTGGGCGTGTAGGTTTGGCGGATGTCAGCCACGATTTGTGTCTGCACATAGTCCGCCAAGTCCCGACTTATCTGGCGTGTCTTGCCATTGGCAAACACTTTTCGCCCCGTGTCGTCGTGGTCGGTGTAGATAGCCAGTGTGCCGACGGTGGTGGTGTCGTCGGGCGAGTCGTAGCCGTCCGTGTGGAGTGCCACCGCCACATCGACGGGAATGCCCAGCCCCGCCTGCGAGGGGTTATTCTTGCTTCCGCCCGTCAGCCAATTCACCCACAGCCCGCGGCTCTGCAGGTCGTCCTTATAGTCGTTCTGCCCGTCGTTGATGTCCCACACCGCAGCGGGGTAGCCGGCGTATTCGAGCCAGTAGCGTGCCGCCTCCGCCCAACGGGGATAGCCGCTCTCGCCTATCTCCTGCCCCGCACCGTCGGCAGCCATACGCCACTGCCCTGCCGTGTCTTGCCGCAGGTTCATCCCCTCGTATCGCGCACGGGGTTGCAGCACGATAGCGCCTGCATTCTCCAGCATTTCCGTCACACGCCGCCCGTATTCGAGGCTGTACAAGTCCTCCACTGTTGTCCAGAGGGTAGCCCGCTGCCATTTCCACTCCTCTTGCTTGTTGTTGTAATACGCACCGTGGCTCGACCACAGCGCAATGATTTTCCCGTCTAATCCATTGGTATATACCTCGTTAGCGGGGACGCTCTTGCTGAGGAATGCAGGGGCATTGCCGCCCGACGGGTACTTGTCTTTGCGTTTCTTCAGGCGATTGGGGACGAGTTCGCCCAATTCGTACCCGCCTGCGTAGATTGTTACTTTGCCCGTCGTGTTGCCCAGCACCCAAAGGCTTATTTGGCGGCGCAGCGCAGTCAGTTCGTCGGGAGAGAAAGGCACACCGCCGAGGGTGGCGTTGGTGCGCAGCACAATCGTGTTCCCGTTAGTGCGCAACTGCTTCACCCGAATGGGTGCGCTCCACTGCGTGCAGAACGGATTGTAGTAGGTATTGAGCGAGTCTTGCAACTCGTTCAGGCTCAAGTAGTGCGAGAAGAGCGTACTCGGGGCGGGGGCTTCTCGGCGCAGGCAGGAACCTGCCACAGCGGCATTGGCTTCTGCTGCCGCCCATGCTTCTGCCTCTGCATCCGCATCGGGGTCGTTGGCATACGCAGACGCCGCCACGCCCACTATCGCTGCCGCCGCACACAGCAGCCGTCCGATTGAGTTTCCTTTCTGCAACACCTGTTCTAATTATGAATTAAGAATTAAGAATTATGAATTATTACTGTTGCGATAATCTGATTATGCAGGCTCTGCGACCGCAGCAAAGTAGCACATCCGGCAGCCTGGGGGCGTGGGTTGTGGACTAAGGAATTCTTGCGAAGCCCACCGGGCTTCGCTCGCTGCGGACACTCAGTGTGCTGCGCACACCTGTCCTCCGCTTCACCCCACCCGCGACGGTTTGGAACAAACCGTTTGACTTACAGTGCCAAGTCCTCCACGCCATTGTTGTCTGTGGCGACACGCCACTGTTGTCTGTGGCGACACGCCACCATTGCTCAACGAGCCTGCAAAGGTACGAAAAAGTCGTCGCTCTGCCAAATCTTCAGGCAATAAAAAACACCACCTGCGGGAGATGTTCTCTTGCAGGCGGCATTTTTCCAAAGAAGGGGAGTTCTCCCCTCCGTCTGATAATAGTGTCTTACTTCTTGAAGTAGCGGTTGTACAGTCCCTCGAAGCCTTTGCCGTGGCGTGCTTCGTCTTTTGCCATTTCGTGAACGGTGTCATGGATAGCATCCAAGCCGAGTTCTTTTGCCCGCTTGGCGATGCGCAACTTATCTTCGCACGCACCTGCCTCGGCAAGCATACGCTTCTCGACATTCGTCTTGGTGTCCCATACTACTTCGCCGAGCAGTTCGGCGAACTTCGCGCAGTGTTCTGCCTCCTCAAAGGCGTAACGGCGGAATGCCTCTGCCACCTCGGGATAGCCCTCACGGTCTGCTTGGCGCGACATGGCGAGATACATACCGACCTCGGTTGCCTCACCGACAAAGTGGGCGTTCAGGTCTTTCTTCATCTCGTCGTCGGTGTCTTTGGCAACACCCGGGGTATGCTCGCAGGCAAAGGCGATACCTGCATTCTCATCTACTACTTTCCATGTAACAATCTGCTTGCATTGGGGGCAACGCTCGGGTGCGTGTTCTCCCTCGAACACGAATCCGCAGATAGGGCAAATAAATTTCTTTTTCATTGTTGTGTTTTTTTGAAGGTTATATGTACAATGTGTAATTTGTAATGTGTAATTGACTACGCTTCGCTCCGCCCCCTCCCTTGGAGGGGTTAGGGGAGGCCTTGCCCTACTTTGCAATCCCCCTCCTCTGGAGGGGTTAGGGGAGGTCTTGCACTCCCCCTCCTTTGGAGGGGCAAGGGGAGGTCTTTGGGGTTAGGGGAGGTCTTCCTATCTTCTCCTTCTCGGTATGGCGCAGTCGGAGCAGAGGCCTGTGTAGTACACCTCTTGTTCATCCACTTGGAAGCCTCTCGGCACGCGCATGCTGCCGATGGAGGGCATCGCCACATCGAACACTTTGCCGCAGTGTGTGCAGCGGAAATGGGCATGTGCGGTGCGGTCGATGTCGTAGCGGGTCTGTCGGTCGTCGATGGTGAGCGCACGAACACTGCGGTGCTCTGCCAGCGAGTTGAGGATGTTATAGACAGAGGCGCGCGAAAGTCCCTGATTATCTTTGCACAGTCGTTCGTAAATCTCATCGGCTGTGGCGTGGGTGCGGTTGTGCATTAGGTCTTCCACTACGGCAATACGGGGTTCGGTAACATACAACCCCTGTTTACGGAGGAACTCCGTGGCGGTCATTGTGCGGCTATCGTCTGTAGCCTCGTACATGTATTTCATTTTGTTGTTGAGTTTTAGCCCGCTTTGTGTCCTATGACGCCTGCCTATGTGTTGTGATAGGCAGTACGGTATAGTTCTTTCGAGCGGATAAGTTTGGAATGGGAATCGTTCGGCGGTGGACAAAAGCAAGTGCATTCTGTATCGTTGTTTAGCGTAGCCAACACGGTGGGCAAAAAGCAAATGCGTTCTATGTCGTTGTGTAGTGTAACCCACACGGAGGACAAAAAAGCGCGTGCGTTCTGTGTCGTTATGTAGCGTAGCCAACAGCCACCGCAGCGGTGAAGTTTAGCCGTAATTGGTATTAGAATAGATTGTATCGATTCCAATTCTAATGCAAAGGTACGCCCATTTTTTCAATTGTGCAAATCCGCCCGCCTAAAAATATCATTTGTACACCACATTTAGCAAAATCTTCACATTTTTCGCCCTCCCAACTGCCATTATGCCTACTATAATCTCTATAGTCCCTACTATAATCTCTATAGTCC
>CAVFIY010000074.1:0-8657 GCA_963622435.1 Bacteroides uniformis
CATCCGGCAGCCTGGGGGCGTGGGTGTCCTCACCCGCGGCGGCTCGTCAGAGCCGATTGACTATTCCACGCCATTGTGCATTATGCATTCAGCGCCCCTCCCCCAGGAGGGGTTGGGGAGGTCGTTATCTCCATAAGATAAGTATAGGATAAGTATAAGATAAGTATAACATAAAGCCACTCGTACCACACAAATACGCCATGCTTGCAGCAAGAAAAAACGCCACCTATTGTCAATTCCAAAGAAAATGCGTAACTTTGCAGGCTTTTCGGCAAACGATGCCAATACATCCCGATGAATATACAGACCCAACGATAATGTTACCTCCTGATTTTGTTGATAGTATGTGCGAGCAGATGGGGGCGGAGGCGGACGACCTCTTCCGCGCCCTGCAGACCGAGCCACCCACGAGCATCCGCCTCAACACGAAGTTGGATGTGCTTACTTTCGACTGCGACACCGACGAGGTGCCGTGGCACGATGACGGCTACTACCTCGCCGAGCGCCCGCAGTTCACGCTCGACCCGCTTTTCCATGCGGGCTGCTACTATGTGCAGGAGGCGAGTTCGATGTTCGTTCAGCAAGCCCTTGAGCAATATGTATCCCGTGATAGCGTGGTGCTTGACCTCTGCGCTGCCCCGGGTGGCAAATCGACTCTCATCAGCGAATATCTCGGCGAAGAGGGGCTGCTGCTGAGCAACGAGGTGATTCGCCAGCGGGTCTTTATTCTTTCAGAGAATATCCAGAAATGGGGAAACGGCAACACGGTGGTCACGCACAACACCGCCGCCGAATACGGCGAACGCTGCCCGAACCTCTTCGACTGTATCTTGGTGGACGCTCCCTGCTCGGGCGAGGGGATGTTCCGTAAGGATATGCAGGCGCGCGAGGAGTGGAGTTTGCAGGCGGTTACGGCCTGCGCCGAGCGGCAACGCGCAATACTACAAGATGTATGGAATGCGCTGAAACCCAATGGAATACTCATCTACTCCACTTGCACATTCAATCGCCAAGAGGACGACCGAAACGCCCAATGGATTGCCTCCGAACTCGGGGCGGACATCCTGCCGTTGGACTATAATTCCGCCTGGGGCATTACCGAGAGCGGAGTGGGGTACCACTTCTACCCGCATAAGGTGAAAGGCGAGGGTTTCTACCTCTGTGTGCTGCGCAAGCGCGATGCTGCCTTTGCCCCATTCAAGCCTCGTCCGCCCAAGCGGGCAAGTATCCCCGTCAGCGGCGAGAAAGAAATACGCCAATGGCTGCAACACCCCGAGCGGTGGGCGATACGCCAAAACGACCGCTTCACCACCGCCTACCCGGCGCAATACAAAGAACTGATAGACCATCTGTCGGGCTGTATGACTTGTATCTCAACGGGGTTCGGATTGAGCGAGGAGCGGGGCAAGAACATCGTGCCGCAGCACAGCCTGAGTATGGCGAAAGACTTCCGCCAAGAGGCGTTCCCGCAACTGGCACTTACGAAAGAGAATGCGCTCTCTTACCTGCGCACGGAGGCACTCGGGGCGGTGGAGAATCAGCCGACGGGCGTGCTGCTGCTCACCTATGAGGGTGTGCCGCTCGGCTTCGCCAAGAATGTCGGCACCCGCCTCAACAACCTCTACCCCAACGAATGGCGCATCCGCAAACTATAATACAAAAGAATGATACTGTTTGTGAACGGACGGCTATCGCCGTATTACCACGGATGAATCATTAATAGCACAGCGCATAGTGCTTTATGACAATCATCATCAACAATAGGTACAATTATCATCAACACGATTTGAAGAGAACTACCTTTTATGAATAATTTATGTCCATACGCGTTAGCGTCCGTCCAAAACAAACACGCACAGCAGTCTAACATCTAACTTCTAACAGCGTAGCGGTCTAACTTCCAACAGCCGTAGCGGTCTAACATCTTACACCCCATGAATATCTTAGAACACCTCAACGACGCACAGCGGCAGGCGGTCGAGTACATCGACGGTCCCGAACTCGTGATAGCGGGTGCGGGCTCGGGCAAGACGCGCGTGCTGACCTATAAGATTGCTTACCTCCTGCAACAGGGTATTCACGCGAGCAATATCCTTGCCCTGACCTTTACCAACAAGGCGGCGAAGGAGATGAAAGAGCGTATCTGCCGCCTCGTGCCTGCCACCGACGCCCGCTACTTGTGGATGGGGACATTCCACTCTATCTGCGCCCGTATCCTCCGCACCGAAGCAGACCGCCTCGGTTATACGAAAGACTTCACTATCTACGACACTGCCGACTCCAAGTCGCTCCTCAAGCAGATAGTGCGGGAGTTTCAACTCGACGAGAAGATATACAAATTGGGCGAAGTCCTCGGCTATATCTCTATGGCGAAGAACCAACTCATCGACCCCGACCGCTTCGCCATCGACAAAGACCTCTACCAACAGTACAGCGCGCAACGCCTCTATAAACTGCCCGATGTCTATGCGTCCTATCAGTCCCGCCTGCGTGCCGCCAACGCCATGGACTTCGACGACTTGCTGGTGAATATGTACACCCTGCTCCAAGAGGAGGCGGAGGTGCGCCGCAAGTACCAACAGGCGTTCCAATATGTACTGGTGGACGAGTACCAGGACACCAACTATGTGCAGTACCTGCTCGTCAAGTGCCTCGCCGAGCCGCAGAACAGGATATGCGTGGTGGGCGACGATGCCCAGTCTATCTACTCCTTCCGCGGGGCGGATATACGCAATATCCTCGGCTTCCAACAGACCTACACGGGCGCACACCTCTATAAACTCGAGCGTAACTACCGCTCCACGCAGAATATCGTCAATGCCGCCAACTCGCTCATCCACCACAACGAACATCAGATACACAAGGAGGTCTATTCGGAGAAAGACCTCGGGCAGCGGCTTGATTTACGAGGATATAGCACCGACCGCGAGGAGGGCGAGGGTGTGGCACAATCGATAGCCGCCGCACACCGCCAACGCGGCACGGCGTACGAAGACATCGCCGTCCTCTACCGCACCAACGCCCAGTCGCGTGCCTTCGAGAACGAACTGCGCAAGCGCAATATCCCCTACCGTATCTACGGCGGCACCTCGTTCTATCAGCGCAAGGAGGTGAAAGATGCCATTGCCTATTTCCGTCTGGCGGTGAACCCCAAGGACAACGAAGCCCTGCTGCGGGTGATTAACTTCCCCGCCCGAGGCATCGGCGACACGACCCTACGGCGTGTGGCGGACACCGCCAACGCTTGCCGTGTGAGCCTGCTGGAGGTGGTCACCCACCCCTTGGAGTGCCAACTGCCCGTGCAGAACGCTACCGCCAAACGCCTTACAGCGTTCGCCGACCTGATAGCCGGTCTGCGTGAAGCCGCCGATACCCTAGACGCATTCGAGTTTGCCGACCGTGTCTTCACCCTCTCGGGCATACGCGCCGTCGCCATGACCGACCGCACCCCCGAGGGTATCGACCGTGCGGAGAACCTGCAAGAGTTGCTATCGGGCATACGGGAGTTCGTCGAACAGCGCAACGGGGAGGGCATCTCTTTTACCCCGATAGCGGATTTCCTCGCCGAGGTGTCCCTCCTGACCGACCAAGACCAACACACCGACGACCCCACCGAGCGAGTAACGCTGATGACTATCCACGCCGCCAAGGGACTGGAGTTTCCCACCGTCTATATCGGCGGCATGGAGGAAAATCTCTTCCCCTCGCAGTTCTGCAATACGCCCCGTGCGATAGAGGAAGAGCGGCGACTGCTCTATGTGGCAATCACCAGAGCGATGGACGAGTGCCACCTCTCCTACGCCCGCCAACGCTTCCGCAATGGCACGGTGGCAATCACCACCCCGTCCCGCTTCCTCGACGACATCGACAAGCAGTACATGGCGGTTATCGAACCCGAACAGACCCAACCGAGCCGCCCGCAGTGGCGCAACAGCAGTTGGGGAGACGAACCCTCGGCGTTTACTGCCCCGAAGAAACCGCTCAAGCATATCGCCCCAAATACCGCCCACGCCCCCGTGGAAAGCACTTGGCACGAGGGCGAACGGGTATGGCACAAGGTATTCGGCGAGGGGCAGGTGCTGCGCGTCTATCGGGACAACGACAACGATAAGATAGATATCCGCTTCGACCACGGCGGGCAGAAGACCCTGCTGCTCACCTATGCCAAACTCGAAAAACGGTAGTATGGCACGAATAAGGCACATAACACTGCTCGCAGGGCTGCTCTGCTGCCTTGCCGTCGCAGCCGCCCCGCCGCACTTGGACTCCCTTATGGTCAGGGTGGAGCAGGGGGACACGCTTTATCTCGCTTTCCTGCACGATGTGTATGTCTATCCGCCCATGCGCTTCAAGAACAAACGCCAGGAACGCTTCTATTGGAAGACAGTGCGCGATGTGAAGAAGACACTCCCCTACGCCAAGATGATAACCAAAGACATGGCGTACGCCGATGCGGAGTTGGCAAAGATTACAGACCCCAAAGAGCGACGGCGGTGGTGGAAACAGTACGAGCGCACGCTCTATAAGAAGTACGAGAAAGACTTTCGGGGCATGTACGCCTCCCAGGGGCAGATGCTCATGAAACTCATGGACAGAGAGAGCGACCGCACGAGTTACGAACTCATTGCCCAATACCGAGGCAAGGCGAGTGCGAACTGGTGGCAGTTTGTCGCCAAACTCTTCCGCAACGACCTCAAGGAGGGCTACGACGCCGAGGACAAAGACCGTATCACCGAGCGCGTCATCACCCTCGTCGAAGCGGGACAACTATAGATAATTAAGAATTAAGAATTAATAATTATGAATGGGCGAAGCACACACCCGACACACCGCAATTCTTGATTCCTAATTCTCAATTCCTAATTCACAAAGCGAAGAATGGGCGCAGCACACACCCACTATGCCCTCATTCTTAATTCATAATTCTTAATTCATAATTAGCAGTAATGTATTTTGATGAACTGGCACTGTCGGACGAGGTATTGGATGCCCTTTGGGATATGCACTTCGATACCTGCACACCCGTACAAGAAAAGACTATCCCCGTTATTCTCGAGGGACACGATGTAATAGCCTGCGCCCAGACGGGTACGGGCAAGACGGCGGCGTATATCCTGCCGCTGCTCACTAACCTGCAATACGACCACCACGACCCCGACAAACTGAACGCCATTATCATGGCGCCCACCCGCGAACTGGCGCAGCAGATAGACCAACAAATGGAGGGCTTCGGCTTCTATGTACCGTTCTCCTCCGTGCCTATCTACGGCGGCGAAACGGGAGCATGGGGTACACAGGTGACGGGCTTGCAGAAAGGAGCGGACATCGTCATCGCCACTCCGGGACGACTGTTGAGCCAACTCAACATCTATAATGTGGACTTCTCGGGCGTGAAGTACTTCATACTGGACGAGGCTGACCGTATGCTCGACATGGGCTTCTACGACGACATCATGAACATCGTGCGCCGCTTGCCCAAGGAAAGGCAGACAATCATGTTCTCCGCCACCATGCCCGACAAGATACGCCAAATGGCAAAGGCTATCATGGTGAACCCCACCGAGGTACAGATAGCAGTCTCCCGCCCGCCCGAGAGCATCCACCAGATGGCGGTGCAACTCTACGAGGCACAGAAGACCGCCATGGTGCAGCACCTGCTCGAGGGGCGTGGACTGAAGAAAGTCATCCTCTTCGTGAGCAAGAAACAGAAAGTGCGCGACCTTACCCGTGCATTGCGGGCAAAGCACATCGACGCACGGGCGATGTTCTCCGACTTGGAGCAGAAAGAGCGGGACGAGGTAATGCTCGACTTCCGCAACGGCAAAGTGGATGTACTGGTCGCCACCGACATCATCTCCCGCGGTATCGATGTGGACGATGTGCCACTCGTCATCAACTACGATGTACCGCACGACGCGGAAGACTATGTACATCGTATCGGGCGTACCGCACGCGCGGAGAATAAAGGTGAGGCGGTAACACTCGTCAGCCCCGACGATGCACACTACTTCGGGCGTATCGAGCAGTTCCTCAAGAAGAAGATAGACCGTATCCCCGTCCCCGCCGAACTGGGCGAAGCCCCCTCTGCAGATGCCTTCAACGGACGCAGCCGCAATGGCAATGGCAATCGTGGCGGCAAGGGTCGCGGCAATGGTGGAAGAGGCGGCAACGACAGTCGCAATGGTCACGGACACTCCCACCGCGGCGGACATAACCGCGGACACGGCAAAGAGAAACAGGAATAGCGATTCTACAGTGGCTCTAACACAACTCTATAACTGCTATAACAACTATAACTGCTATAGCCGCTATAGAAAACAGAGCGGGACTCCCTTTCGGAAGCCCCGCTCTATTTACTACTTAAGATAAGTACATTAGCGAACGCGCTCGCAGTAACTGCCGTCGCGAGTATCGACGCGGATAAGTTCGCCCTCGTTGATAAACAGAGGTACACGAATTTCAGCACCCGTCTCCAACTTGGCAGGCTTCAGCGTATTGGTGGCAGTATCACCACGCAGCCCCGGCTCGGTATAAGCCACAGTCAGTTCTACCTTGGCGGGCAACTCGGCGAAGAGGATAGTATCGGTAGAAGCATCGCTCACTACATCCACTACAAAGCCCTCCTTGAGGAAGTCCACACCCGTGATGAGGTCGTGCGCAATAGGCACTTGCTCAAAGGTCTCCTGATTCATAAAGATATAGTCCTCTCCCTCTTGGTAGAGATACTGATACGGGCGACGCTCCACGCGCACATCCTCCAGTTTCTCTCCAATGTTGAAACGACGCTCGATAACACGACCATCCACTACATCTTTGAATTTCACACGCATGATTGTGTTACCCTTACCCGGCTTGACATGCAGGAACTCAATCACAAAATACAGACGCCCGTCCATACGGATACAAACGCCATTCTTGACATCTTGAGAGTTAATCATATATTCCGATAATACTTATTTAATTTCAAATCGGCTGCAAAAGTACTATAAAAAACTCAATTACACAAGTTTACCCGCATTTTTATCGCGCATAACTTGCATATTTATGCGGTTTTGTGTACCTTTGTCGGCGAATTGGAGTACACGGACAAGACCCTACCCCCTGCCCCCTCCCCTTCGGAGGGGTGGGGACAGACCACCAACCTTGCCGTTCTAACCTCCAACAGCGCAGCGGTCTAACAGTGAAACGGTCTAACAGCATTAGCGGTCTAACATCTAACCTCCAACAGCACTAGCGGTCTAACAGTCCGCAGGACGGTCTAACTTCTAACCTCTTAACATCCAAACATCTATGTCTGCATTTTTCTCTACGCTTGACATCTGGCAGATACTGCCGGCGTTCGTCTTTCTGATTGCCATTATTGACCCGTTCGGCAATATCCCCATCACCATTAATATGGAGCAGAAAGGCATTAAGGTAAGCCCGTGGAAGATCTCTCTCGCCTCGGCTACCATACTGATTGTCTTTCTCTTGCTCGGAGAGTGGATACTCAAACTCTTCGACATCAAGATTGAGTACTTCGCCATTGCCGGCGGGTTCATTATCTTCCTTATGGCACTCGAGATGATACTCGATATGACTTTCTTCAAGACGGACATCGAGGGTTCGGGCAACCTCGTGCCGCTTGCATTCCCGATGTACGCAGGGCCCGGCGCATTCACAGCCCTCATCGCCATGACGGGGCAGTACTCCACGCAGAACCTCATCTGCTCGGTGCTGCTCTGTGTGCTGGTGCTGTTCCTTGTGCTAACGGGGACGCATTGGCTGATGAAGCACCTCGGATCGACTTCACTTTACATCGTCCGTAAGTTCTTCGGCATCATCGTATTAGCCATCGCCTGCCAACTCATCTTCGGCAATTTCGCCGCCGTCCTCCGCGAGGTGGTACTCAGCAAGTGATTTACGAAACGGATATCCGCCGCATAGCGCTCGAACTGGGGTTCGACGACTGTGCGGTTGCGCCGGCAGCCCGCCTCGACCAAGATGCACTCTATATGGACAACTGGGTCGCAGCGGGGCGGCATGGGGCAATGGACTATCTCGAGCGCAACCGCGAGAAGCGGTATGACCCTCGTGCGCTCGTCGAGGGGGCGCAGACGGTAGTCGTCTGCTTGATGACTTATGCGCATACGGGGCGGGACTATCACCGCACAATGAAGTCGCGGCTCTATGCTCTCGACGCACGCCTGCGCGAGGAGTACGGCGAAGAGGTAGTCAGCACGACGCAACAGCATATCTTCTGTGACTCTGCTCCGTTCTTGGAGCGGCGGTGGGCTGTCCTATCGGGACTGGGGCAGATAGGGCGCAACCACCAACTCATCCACCCCACACTCGGAAGCATGGTGCATCCCGGGGAACTCGTTCTGCAAGTGCCTGTGGAGCAGGACAGCACACGCCTGCGTCCGCTCCGTGAGGACATCTGCGCAGGCTGCACCCGCTGCCTCGATGCCTGCCCGACAGGGGCATTGCGGCAGGAGGTCTGGGACGCAACCCGCTGCGTCGCCTATACCACGCACTACTGCCTCGCCTGCCAAATCGCCTGCCCCTACAACAGGAACAATTCTCTTAACAATTCCTAAATTCCCACTGACCACTCACACCACGCCTCTTCGCAATCCCTTATTACATCGGGCTTCCCGTTGATTGAGTAGGCAGCG
>CAVFIY010000075.1:0-8617 GCA_963622435.1 Bacteroides uniformis
GAATGTGCATTGTGCATTATGCCTTATGCATTGTGCATTGTGCATTGCACGCTGCGCTGCCTAAGGGAACAAAAAAGCCACAAGGGACTGTTTCGTCTTGTGGCAAGTGGTTTTAGCATTCTTTTTAAGAGGTTGCAAGCAGTCAAATCCATCCTCTGGGTATCAATATGTAAACTTATACATGTGTCGATTGTACAATACAAACTTGACACATCTACGAAAGCGAGTGCAAAGGTACGGATTTATTCTGATATGCGCAAAAGATTTTGCATAAGAAATACAAAACTCCCTCACAAAAGTTAGTCACTCAACTGCGAGGGAGGTGTGTATCCGAACACCAATTTTACTATATCGTACTGTATTACAACAAATTACGATTAGCCAAGATAAGTTTGAAGCACGCCGCTGCGCTGACCCGTATAGAGTTTGCGGATGGCTTTCTCCTTAATCTGGCGGACACGCTCGCGCGTGAGGTGCAGTTCCTCGCCTATCTCCTCGAGCGTCTTCTCGGGCGTACCGATGCCGAATGCCTTACGCAGGATATCCGCCTCACGCGGTGTGAGTGTATTCAACGCACGGGCAATCTCGGTGGAGAGCGACTCGTTAATCAGTCCACGGTCGGCATTAGGCGAATCCTCATTGACCATCACATCAATCAGACAGTTGTCCTCGCCCTCAACGAAAGGCGCATCCACACTGACATGACGCCCCGACATCTTAAGCGTGTCGGCAATCTTATCTACCGGGATATCCAACTCCTCGGCGAGTTCCTCCGCCGACGGTTTGCGCTCATGCTCCTGCTCGAAACGCTGGAACGCCTTGTTAATTTTATTCAATGAACCGACCTGGTTAAGCGGCAGACGCACAATACGCGACTGCTCTGCCAACGCCTGCAAGATAGACTGACGAATCCACCAAACGGCATACGAAATAAACTTGAAGCCACGCGTTTCATCGAACTTCTCTGCCGCTTTAATAAGCCCCAAATTCCCTTCATTGATAAGGTCAGGCAGACTAAGTCCCTGATTCTGATACTGCTTAGCCACAGATACTACGAAACGAAGGTTCGAGCGAGTCAGTTTCTCCAGCGCCTTACGGTCGCCATTGCGGATACGACCCGCCAACTCTACCTCCTCCTCCACAGTGATTAACGGCTCACGCCCTATTTCCTGCAGATACTTGTCCAAAGAAGCCGACTCGCGGTTGGTAATGGACTTTGTTATTTTAAGTTGACGCATAAATTCAATGTAAAATCCATAATGCACTATGCACCACGCACAGGCACAATACAATGATGCTTTTTTACAGTATAGTTAGTGATTCGGTCGGGATTCGAACCCGAGACCCACAGCTTAGAAGGCTGTTGCTCTATCCAACTGAGCTACCGAACCCTCGTCGGAACTTGCTTCGCAGCAGAAATTCGCTACGCGAATTTTATGCTCCACAAGTTCCTCCTCTTCAAAATCAACAAAACAAGTTTTGTTGATTTTGAGTTCTCGCCTCACACCTTATATATATATAATAGTACACTACCTCCCTGTTCTTTCCCTGATGTTACCCTGTTCCTCTTCTCACACCTTATATATAATAGCGCACTACAAGCAGTGTCCTATACTACCAGTTGAGCGTTGCGACCCATTTACACACGCAAAGTGCCACACAGAGTGCGGCAAAAAGCGTGCAAAGGTACAGCAAAATTCCGATAATTCCAAATAAAAGTGCCAATTCAGTGCGTTTTTAGAGCAAATCGGTAAAGATTTTCTCCAATTCCGCCTTTCGACATGCCCCAATATGGCGATTTACCAACTCTCCGTTCTTAAAGAACAGCATCGTCGGAATGTTCATAATTCCATATTGTTCACACACTTCGGGGTTCTCGTCCACATTGAGTTTGCCGACACGCACACGCCCCTCATAGTCTGCTGCCAACTCATCGACTATCGGCAACATCATCTTACATGGGCCGCACCACGGCGCCCAAAAGTCAATTACAAGGGGAGTTCCCTCTGCCAACAAGTCTTTGAAGTTGGCATCTGTTACTTCTAATGACATATATTCAATTAAGAATTAATAATTAACAATTAACATGCCAAGCGGGGCATTGTGCATTAAGCATTCTGCATTGTGCATTACGCATTACGCATTGTGCGCCGGCTGTAAGTGCTTGATTGTGATACGCTTCTGCGTGGGGCGAGCGAGCAAAATATCCGTCAGCGGGTCTTCCAAATAGGTCTGTATCGCACGGCGGATGGGACGCGCCCCGTTCTGCGGGTCGTACGACCGTTCCAAGAGTGCCGTCTCCGCCTCCGGCGCAAGTACTAACTGATGCCCCGTCTTACGCAAACGCTCCTGCAAGAGTGCCACCTCGATATTGACAATACGCGCCAACGCCTCGCGCGAGAGCGGTTGGAAAGTAATCACATTATCAATACGGTTGACAAACTCGGGCGGGAAAGATTTCTGTAATGCTTTGAGTAACATCTGGTTACTCGTCTTAGTATCCAACTCCGACACACCGAACCCGATACCCGCACCGAAGTCTTTTAATTGGCGTGTCCCGACATTGGATGTCAGAATAATAATCGTGTTTCGGAAGTCCACCGAATGTCCCTGACGGTCAGTCAGCCGCCCCTCGTCCAACACCTGCAAAAGGATGTGGAATATATCGGGGTGCGCTTTCTCTATCTCGTCGAAAAGGACAATCGAATAAGGTTTGCGGCGCACCGCCTCGGTCAGTTTGCCGCCCTCCTCATGTGCGACATACCCCGGAGGAGCCCCCACCAACAGGGACACGGCGTGTTTCTCCATATATTCAGACATATCGAAGCGGATAATCGCGTCCCGACTGCCGAACATCTCTTCCGCAAGGCACTGCGCCAAGTAAGTTTTCCCTACGCCCGTCGGCCCCAGGAAGAAGAAAGTGCCTATCGGACGATGCGGGTCGCGCAACCCCAAGCGGGAACGGCGAATGGCTTTCACTATCGTCTCCACCGCCTCGTCCTGCCCGATGACACGATGGCGCAACACCTCGTCCATGGTGCGCAGACGCTCCGTTTCCGCCTTCTGCACACGCTGAACAGGCACACCGGACATCATCGACACCACGGCGGCTATATCGTCCACCGTGATAGGATAAATCGCTTCCGTTTCCTTATTATCCTTATTCTCTTTCTTACTTTTCTTTTTGCTATTCTCCTCATTATCAGCACCGAGCAGCGCTTCCTTACGGGTATGCGCACGCGCCCCCGCCTCGTCCATGACATCAATCGCCTTGTCGGGGAAAGCGCGGTCTGTCAGATAACGCTCCGCCAAATCGACTGCCGCACGCAGCACCTCGTCAGAGTACGACACTTGGTGATACTCCGCATAGCGAGTACTCAAGCGTCGCAGAATCGAGAGCGTCTCCTCTTTGGTCGTCGGACGAACCACAACCTTCTGGAAGCGGCGTTCCAACGCCCCGTCTTTCTCAATCGAAGTGCGGTATTCGTTGGTCGTCGTTGCGCCGATGCACTGCACCTCGCCCCGTGCCAACGCCGGTTTCAGGATATTGGCTGCATCCAACGAGCCTTGCGCATTGCCTGCGCCTATAATCGTATGAATTTCATCGATAAAGAGTATCACCTCGGGGTGCCGTTGCAGTTCTTGCAGTACGGCTTTCATACGCTCCTCGAACTGCCCGCGATAGGTAGTCCCAGCCACCATCGCCGCCACATCGAGCGTGATGATACGCTTTCCCTGCAGCACTCCTGCCGTCCCCTCGACGATACGCAGTGCCAACCCCTCCACGATGGCGGATTTGCCCACACCTGGTTCGCCTATCAAGATAGGGTTATTCTTCTTACGCCGAGAGAGAATCTGCACCACCCGCTCTATTTCCACCTCACGCCCGACAACGGGGTCGAGTTTGCCCGCCTGCGCCTGTTTCGTCAGGTCGTGCCCGTACTTATCGAGAGCCGTTGTCGCACCCAACTTATTCGGATTCGACTGCGGGCGTTGTTGCGAACGCGCGTCCTCCAAATCACTATACTGCCCCATACCGGCAGAGGGCGCAGAAAGCGTTGAATGAGGTTTGGCGTAGAGTTCCACCATCTGCTCGTAGGACACATTCCAAGCCGACCCCAGATAGATCGCCGCACGGTTAATGCGCTGACGCAGAATGGCTAACAGCAAGTGGGCACTCCCCACCGCGTCGGCGTGATACTCCCGACTTATCCCCTCTGCGATACGCAGAATACTCTCCACAATACTGCTGCGGGTGACGGGCGACACCATCTCTTGTGCCTCCTCTGCCATAGCGGCATCGATACTTTGTTTCACCGTCCCTGGTTGTATCCCTGCTTGCAACAGCAAGTCGTACGCCTCGCCCTCTGCCAGACGCAGAATGGCAAGTAGCAGATGCTCGGGGAGTACCTGTGGGTTTTGCAAACGCTCGGCTTCGTCCCGAGCGAAAATCAATATCTTATTGAGTCGTATAGTTAAAGGCATATTTCTTTTCTTGTGTTAGTGGCGCACTGCGTTCGCGTTATTAACTGCGTGTCAGTGGCGCACTGCATTCGCGTTTATGTTAGTTCGTAGTTATTGTAGTTTATATTACTATCGTAGGTTATGCTCACCTCAGCAACCCTGCATGTTAATTCCTAATTCCTAATTCTTAATTATTTATAGAAGTGCCATGCCAGCCCTGCGCGGAACACATCGGGGTTCATCGGGTAATTGGGCATCGCAAAATAGTTGTGGTTCGACTGCATAAACAGGTGGTTGAAGTGCGTGTAGTGCGCAAAGAACCGCAGGTGCAACGAACGCACATAGAAGTTCGCGTACACATTGAGTATCGGATAGTTGCCCACTTTCGTCTCCGTCTGCACACAGAACTGCGCCGTGGCAGGGTTCAGTACCGGTGCATAGTACGAAGTAAAGTACCGCATATCCAACCCTATTTGCGCATCCAACGCCCGAAACCAAGTGCCGTGGTAGTACAGATTGTGATAGAGTGTCACGGTCGGCAGCGGCATATAGTCTGAACTCGAATGTTGATACACCACATGGTTCTCCAAGTTCACCCACGGCGTTGTTATATCGCATTGAATATCAGCAGATAGCACTTGTATATTTCCGTCGTGCTGATACGGCATTCCGTCCGAGCCGAAATAAATATAGCGTGTCAGATTCTCGAAACCCACATCCACTTTGGGTTTCACCCACTTCGTCGGATACGCTATCTCGCCCCCCACATAGAAGCGATAAGTCTTCTTAAAATCGTTCTCCCACTCGTAGTGGTTCGAGCGGAAACGGTAGTAATAGTACGATGGCGTCTCGTTTTTCACAAAGGCTTTTGCACTGATATACATCGTGTCACGCCCCAAACGGAAATCGCCATCGATATGCCCGTTTACCTTAAACTCCCCCAATTTATATCCCAACAGACACACATCGCCGTCGAATCCGTAATGCACCCACTTGCCCCTGTTTTTGTACAACGCACCGCCCACAAAAGTGTTGTTCAGCCACTGATACGAAAACTTGTCCGTCGGCTGCAAATCCAGCGCCGCATACTGATAAGGCGTTGCAAACGGCTCATAATCAGCATAATCGCTCGGCGTATAGCCCACCGTATTCAAGTACCGTTGGCACTCATTGACGGCATAGACCATTGCGCCGAACTTCAGTATGCGGTTAAACTCCTCCTCGAATGTGACGCTCAGCGTATTACGAATGGTCAGCACATCGGTGGAGTCGTTGGTCGTATTCGGGTTCCGATAGTAGTTCGGGTAGAACCCCTGCTGCGCCGTCTGCTCCACATAACGGCGGTTGCTGTTCGTGGTCTCGAAAGTGTGCGCAAAAGTGGTGACGGGGATATAATTAATCCGCACCGTGTCTTTCTTCACGCGCCGCCCCTCTTCATTGATGACCTCAATCGTGTCGTGATAGGGGCGTTCCACCGTAATACTATAGTAATGATTCAGGTAGCCCGCCAAATACCGATACCCCGACATCGCATTGAGATTCACGGGAATATCTTCCGAATTGAGTGTCCCGCCCACCTCCGAGGGGTCTGTCAAACCCCCGTTCTCAAAGTTGCTCCAATTGGCAAACGAGAACGCCGCATGCAGCGTGTAGTGGTTGCCGTTGTACGAGCCGAACACATTGCCGTTGAACACTTTTCCTGCCTGGTTGGAGTAATGCCCGACGGCATTCAGGTAGTTGAGTTGCGTGCCGAGGTTGAGCCGCTTATTGAGATTTCCCGTGAAGAGGAAATATATCTCATTTTCCTCGCGGTAGGTGGTAAAACCTTTGTTGTATGCGATGCTCGAATAGGGGGTAGTCGTATTAAAATAGCGTATATCCTGTGGGGCGTAAATATATGGTTGATAGGCGGTTGCGAAGATGTCGTCTATCTTCTCCAAGCGACTGAAATAGACCCGCGATTGCAGGGGCGACACAAGGCAGTTGCCGTTGAACGCCGACGACAGCGCATAATCATTCTGCACCCCACGCATAGGGTAGTTCAGCCAGGCAGTATCGGCAAAGTGGATGGTATCAGCAATGGCAGTCGGCGAGGGCAACTGCCAAGAACGGACAACCGTCTTGACCGCCTTTTGTTTCGCCGCCGCGGCGGTCAGAGCCACCAGCAGCAGACACGCTATTGCACTTATTTTCTGTACCTTAACCACAAATTAACCCGTATAGCGACGCACACAGCCGCTCACTATCTGCCCGCAAAGGGCATAGCAAGTGGTCTGCCTCTCTACCCGCCATCACTATTCGTATAAATCTACTACAATAATTGTGCCGTTACCGCACACTGACAATTTGGCAGAGCATCCCCAATCACGGCCCACAAGTGGCGTGCCGCCACGACTTATGCACAAGTTTACATAGGGTAGTGGCGTGCCGCAACCGATAACAATTTCTTTTTGAACGGACGGCTATCGCCGTATGGACATAAATTATTCGTAAAACGAGAAAGGCGTTTTTAATAAACAAATATTACCATAATTATCCAAATACAGTCATGACCATATATATTCATGACTATATTTGAATAATTTTTCGTGTATTTGGAGGACAATTTATTATTGGTTGTCTGTGGCGCACGCCACCGTCCGCCCACTACGCATACTAATTATTAATTCTTAATTGTTAATTGCCCTATCCTCCTTGTATCCTCCTTGCAACCTTATTGCTTCTAATTAAGAATGACGAATTAAGAATTATGAATTGTATGTGTTATACTGTCTGTTACGACATACTAACAACAGGGTAACATCAGGGAAAGGACAGGGAGATGACAATTAATAATTAACAGTTAACAATTAACATGCACCGTAAGAATTAGGAATTAGGAATTAGGAATTAGGAATTGCGAATTCAGCATTATGCACTCAGCATTGTCAATTCCATCGCATATTAATTATTAATTCTTAATTGTTAATTGGAACTCACCCTCGCATGTTCATTGTTAATTCTTAATTGTTAATTGGCTTTCTTCTTTGCCTTTAGTTCTTTCTTCAGTTTCTGGATTTCCTTCTCCTGGTTGTTGATTGTCTTGAGCAGTTCGTTCAGTTCCTCATTTTCAATCGTAGTCGGGTACTGCTCCTCCACCAACTGCAGGAAATCGGATAGCACATTCATATAATTGATGAACGCATCGTACGCCGATTCGTAGTTCGTCGCCCCTTGGTCGATGTGGTTCATATAGTGGAAATTGTTCACATCCTGCAAGCGCATCCAATTGGCTTTCAATCCTTTATCCTGGCATAGGTGTACACGCTCCGCCACGGCATAGAGTTTATTCAATGCCTCCTGCTGCAGGTCGTTCCCCGCATAAACACTCAAGTCTTTCGCCTCGCCCGACCAAGTCAACGGGTAGGGTGCGGACAGCACATCGCTCGCCGGCAGGTTCTTCGCCGCCTCGGACGGGGTGCAGAAGCCCATGCCGCGTTCGATGACATAGAAAGGCAGTGCTTTGAGGAAATCGAATATCCCCGAGCCGGCAGGTTGGCGCACGCCGAAAGTGTCCGCGCCCACCCATATATTAATAAGGTCTTCGCCCTCGGGCAGTGCCTGCAGTTGGTTGGCATATTTCTCTGCGTCTATCGGATAGTTATGCCACCCCGTGTCCGAGAAATGGAAACTCAATTCGTCGCTCAAGCCCATGTTGCGCACGAGCATTTTCATCTTCGGTGCGCCCGCCGAGGTGTAGAGGTAATTCGGTGATTTCCAACTCAGTACATGCTTTGCGCCCTCTGCCAGCATAACCTTATAGCCCTGCTTGTAGAGGTTGTATGCCAACTCGTCGGTGTAGAGCAGTTCGGTGTTCCAAACGGCAGTCGGCTTCACGCCCAGCACATCGTTCACCACCAGCGCGTGTTTCTCCAACTGGTCGAAAAACTCGTTCTGATTGTACTCCGACGCCAACGAATACGCAAAAGGTGTCGCCGGGAACTCGACGCACTTGCTCGCGGCTAGATCTTTTAACACATCTATTATCTCGGGCGTGTACTGCTCGAACAACTCCAGCATGATCCCCGAGATAGACAGCGCGCAATGGAACTTCCCTTTCGAGAGGTGCACCATCTCGCGAAGTGTCTGACAGAGAGGCATATAGGAGGTGTTC
>CAVFIY010000076.1:0-8581 GCA_963622435.1 Bacteroides uniformis
TATTTTCCGCAACCCATTTTCCATTCAAAAGTTGCACTTTTAATGAGAACTTAAGGAAAAATAGAGGAAAACAAATTTTATTTCTTTTATTTTTCATGCCACAAAGCGGCATAGGAACCTTATAGAACACCGTGCAGCGGTGTAGGAACTATCTGCACCCCACTCTGCATGTTAATTGTTAATTGTTAATTTTTAATTGTTAATTGGGAAATAATCCGTTACTTAACCGCAGCAATGGGGACGATAAGTCCTAAGCCGCGTCCGGCACCGGAGGAAACCAGACCGACAACCAGCAGTTGTCCGTCGGTAGTAGTAGCGAATACAGGTCCGCCGGAGTTGCCGTGCTCGTAGCCCGAATTGGTGGTGGCTATCATGCCGTGTTCCAATCCCGATTTTGCGACTTGCGCCGTTGCAAATATCGGACTGATGTCGGTGGGCGAGTTGGCACCCATACCCAACGGATAGCCCAATACTTGCAGTTCGGTGGTCATCTTCAGTTCGCGGCTCAATGCATTATGGAAGGTCAGTCCGCCTCGTTCGCTCGTGCGGAACGAAGCCCAATCGGCAGAGAGTTCTTGCGGAATGGCGATCGAAGCACCGCCGTCTATGGCGAAGCGCTTATCCGAACTGCGGTCAGTTGTGACGTTGGTCGAGACAAAATGCAGTTGCTTGCCTGTCGGCGAATAAGCGTCAATATAGCATTTCACGGTGCCGCCACTGTGTGCAATGGCATTGATGGCAATGTTCTGCGTGTCGTCTTCGCTCGACGGGAACATCCACGGCTCTACCACATGGCGTGCCGTCACAAAGCGTCCGTCGTTCAAGAGAAATCCCGTTCCAGACCCCAATCCGTTGATGGTCTTTGTCTGTCCTTCGTAGGAGAGTTCCACTTTGCGGATATAGACAAAATATATATACGGCAGCGCAGCGTCTAATGCGGCATTGCCCGTCTTGGCACCGGCTTTCACCTCTGGTGCGGCAGCAGCAGTTGTCTCCGCAGGCAGGGCTTTCATCGCCTTGTTCAGGTCGCGCTTGGTTTTGGTCAGTTCGAGGCTCAGTTCTGCCTGTTTGTCTTGTGCCTCGGCAAGTGTCTTTTGTGCTTCCTCTATTTGCGTTTGGGTGAGAGCCGCCCCCTCTTTGAGGCGTGCATTCTCTTTGCCGAGCCAGATTCCGACACCCGTACCGCCTGCAATCAACAGCACGATGACCACCGCCATGGCCGTCATAGCGGTTTTGTAGGGGCGGAGTGCCTGTTGGCGGAACAGGCTCAAGCGGCGGGAGAGTGCAATACTTCCCGTTTTGGCTTTTGAGCCCTGCGGAATGATAAAGCCGAGTTTCGGTCCGTTGACGGATAGTTGTATCTCGTCGCCGTTCTGCAAGTACCATTCCGAGGTTACGGGATGTCCGTTCAAGAATGTCTTGTTGGTTTGGCTCAGTTGCACGAGTTTCCAGTTGTCCCCGTCGCGGACTATTGCCGCATGGCGGCGGCTGACGGTCGAGAACGACTCATCAAATCGCACTTGGCATTTGGCATCGCGTCCTAATTCCGCTTCATCAACAATAATCTCTTGTGCCTCACCGGCATGGTGGTATTTGGAGGATACTTTGTGTTCCAGAATATAGTAGGTCTTGCCGTTGGCGTTGAATACGGATCCTAATCCTGCACCGACTGACCCAGTCAGTGTGCGTTTGTAGTTGGTTTGTGCCATAGTTGTGTCGAGTTAATAGTTTAATACATTGGCGACCGCCACAATGATATAGGAAATCAATGAAACAACAAATATAATCCATCCCCACATAGCCCATGAGGATTGTTTCTGTTCAAACTCTTCGGCGGTGCCGCTGAATTTCTCCCAAGCAGACCGATTGCCTTTGAATCCCAATACAAACATAACCACAATGCTGACGATGGGAATAAAACAGAGCAGTCCCCACCAAACACCGTTCGCAATTGACCATAACCAAGTAAGCCAGAAGGCACCCCAGTTAAAGGAGTTCAAGTTTTTCGGTGTGGTGCGGCTCGGCTTTGCCTCTTCGGCATCGGAGTCTTCCCACTCATCTTTGTGAGCCGGTTTTTCGATGTTGTTTTGGATATTCACCACAACAGGTCGTACCGGTTGGCGGTGGAGCGAGGTAGCCTGTCCGCCTGCCGCACCTTGCAGTGCCCGCAGCACGGCGGACATATCTAATCGGTACTCCCTACCGAGCGTTATTGTGTCGTTGGGTGAGATGGCTATTTGCTGATTGTGGATATGTTGTCCGTTCACATACGAGCCGTTGGTGCTGTGGTCTTGCAGGTAGAGTTGTCCGTTGGCTTGTGAAATAGTGGCGTGTTGTCCGCTGACGGTGGCATACTGCGCCCCGACAGCGATGGTGTTTGCGGGATTCCGCCCGATGGTAATTGTATTCATATTCGGTTGGTTTTTAGTGATTCTATTGGTTCTATAATTTCGATTCATGCCTCTGCGGCTTTGCCTATTATTGATACTATATACAATAGCGTCAAAGGACATGCATGTTAATTGCTAACTGTTAATTGTTAATTGTTAATTATTAGAGGCTTTGTCTATTAATTCCTAATTCTTAATTCCTAATTCATTAGTAGGCTTCCACACGCAGTTTGGTATCGCCGATGGAGATGATGTCGCCTGCTTGCAGCCAGTAGCCGAGGGGACCCACCTCGGTGGAATTGACAAATGTACCGTTCAGCGAGTATTTCCAGCCGTTGGATGCGGCGGCATCCTGCTGCCCGTCGTATATCTGCCAACCCCGTGAGTCGGCGTCGTAGCGGAATGTGCAGTGGCGGCGCGAGATATAGGTGCTTTGCTCCTCAACGATAGGGAGCGCATTCGCCACCGAAGCGCACTGCCGCCCCATGGTGAGCATTCCGCCTGTGCGTGTGGTCAGGTCGTAGGTCTTGCCGTATTCCTCACCCTGCATGATACGCAGCCGATAGCCCGAAATGGCAGCAGGATTCGGTCGTGCTTCGGAGATAAAGGCAGTCCCCTCATCCCCCGCAGGCAAGAGAGCCAGCACTTGGTCAGCCGACTGCAGCCGTTGCTTGTAGTCCGGTCGCAGACAACCCTCAATGACGGGGCGGAACGTCGCTCCGTACGCCGAGAGCGTGAGCGAACTGCGATTCCAATCGCCCTCTTGCGCCCGCTTGATGTATTGCGCCAGATCCGCATCGCTCGATAGCGTGCCGAAAGGATATTTGCCCGTCAGCAGTTGGTACATCATCACGCCGAACGAGAATATGTCCGTCGTAGGCAGCACGGTGGCTTCGCCTCGCTTGGGCTGCACCTGTTCGGGCGGCATATAGGCATAGGTGCCGAACACCTGCATCGGGCGTCCGAGCATATCCATTTTGGTCTGTCGGCGGTTGCGGTCACCCGATATGCCGAAGTCGGTCAGCACGGCGGTGCCGTCTTGTTTGAGGAGTACATTTTCGGGTTTCAGGTCTCGATGCACTTTGCCGTGGGCGTGCAGGGCTTTCAGCCCTAATAGCACTTGGCGGGCGGTCTTCACCCAGTCCGTATTGCGAGGCGCCGAACTCAAGTCGCCACCGTTGCAGAACTCCATCACGATGTAGGGATTTCCCTCCGTAACGCCTTTGCCCACCGAATGGACAAGATACGGACTGTCGATACGGCTTGTCTCGTACTCCATGTCGAAGCGCTGCGAGAGTTGGTCTCGCAGTTCCGGCTCCATGGTCCAGAGTTTGAGCAGTTTGAGCGCAAGCGGGTTGCCAGATGTGGCATCCACTACCTTATAGACAATGCCGAATGCGCCCTCGCCGAGTTGCTTCTGCACTCGGTACCGCCCGATGGTGTCGCCTACCCGATAATCACATCGATTGGCTATCATGGCGCTACTTCTCCGTGTGGAATACAAATTGGCGGTTGCCCATCAGCACCACATCGCCGTCTTTGAGCGGAGTTTTCTTTCCCGCATGTACAAAAGTGGTCTGCTGTTGGCTGCCGTCTTGGATGTACCATACGCCGTCTTCGCAGGTCAGTTCGGCTTGCACTTTCGATGTGATGGTGTAGTTTTCTTCGTCAAGGTTGGCGCGATTGAGAATATGCTGCTCGCCTTTGAAGGATATCGGCGCCGGGTCTGCCTCGTCGGTGTCTTGGCGAACGGGCGTCAGCGTGCATTGGCTTTTGGGCGCCACTTGTATCCACGGATTGACCGTACCCTGATAGCCTCCGGCAGGCGCTGCGTGATGTACGGCATGGGGTGTCGGGGTATGCACTGCGGGTGCAGGCTCTTCTTCACGCTTCGTGGGAGCGATCGGCTGTGCCGCAAGGTCAGGGAACACCTCCGCCTCGATACGGGTCTTGTTGAGCGGACTTCCATTCATTCCGCCGACGGGTGCATTCCCGCCGTAGTTAAGGTTATTACTTTGCAGGCTTGCCCCGCATTTTTCACATCTGGTGTTGGTGTCGGGATTTTCCCAACCGCATCCTGTACAACGCATAGATTTTATGGAAATTATTAATGTTAGTTTTTGGGGTATACTTCATATACATACATTATATTGCTATAATCACAATATAGTTGTGCCTTTCCGTTTTGACATCTTAAAAATCGTAGCGTACATCGAGTACCGGCCACATCGACACACTCCATTTTTATGACTTCGTCACCATCACTGTCAGTATAAGGATCATAATATTGGATTATATCAAACTCTTGCGTTTCCGCACTATAGATATTGATTCGATCTGTATTGAGATTAGCAACTATAAGAATATTACAATCTTCCCATTGTGACCAATCTGACCATGTGTTGTAATAGTCATTATGAGTCTTGTAGCAAAAACTATAGGCGGTCCATTTTACTACATCTGCATACATCCCTGTGCAGAGCAGCAACAGAGCGAAAAGAGTAATAACCTTTTTCATGATACATTTAGTTTTTATGTTGAATTTGATTATAGTCGAGTGTGTTTCTACACCTATTATACTATATGTATTCCTCTGCAGAAAAGTAACCTCTCCGTCAAAATTTAGCCTCCCCCAATCGGTCTTTGCTTCTTTTTTGGCATTATCTCCACGCCCCGTATATGCACAAAAAAAGCGTGGAGTTCGTATCTTGCCGAATCCACGTTTCTGAGGCTCTCGCATTGCCCACCAACCTTGGAACGGCAACGCGAAACCCACGCTCGTATAAGCAACTCCACCACTCTGTTTGTCCCACGAGGCGTACTGCGGATACAGCACACCCAATACGGCAAAACAGGACGGAAGAAATACTTACATCCCGCGGGCGTCAATCGTTGCGGCATCCTTGGTTGGTTATAGAATTTGCGAGATTCCAGAAACCTAGGAATACAGCGTCAATAACGCCAAACTATGTCTGCAAAACCCACCCGGTGTAAGTAGTATCGGCAGGAACGGACACCTCCTATACGAGCGGAGCATGTTCAATTTCGGTACATGCAGACCCTTTCGTGGGTTTCGCAGGTGCAAAGGTATGCTTTTTATTTCATATACGCAAGAGATTTGTGTAAAAAGGTTGTAAAATAAATATAGGGGCGTCAAGATTTATTGACGCCCCTATTAGGAGTAGGGTAGGTAGTGGTAGTCCCCTTGTTCCTTTTGCTACCTTCTTATTATCTCCTATTTGTTTGTACTTGGGTATGGTATGTTGTATTAGACGGTGTGTTTTAGGATTTATAGCACCTATAGTCTCTATAGTTGATATCCTCTATGGTTTGCTATAGATAGGGCGGTGGCGGATGGCGGCGATAATGGGGGGGGGAGTCGGCGGGGAGGTAGGGCAGAAAGGCTCGCTCAATTGCGTCGGGTATGCCATAGAGCGGCTCGGCCATCGCACCCGTGCTACAAGCGATGGTGTCGCTGTCGCCCCCTAACGATACCGCCAAACGCACTGCCGACTCGAAGTCGGTACTGTCCATCAAGGCCGCAAACGAGAGCGGTAGGGTACTCTGGCACGACATATCGAACCGAGCGGGACGCAGGCGGTCGCACATGGCGTCAAGCGAGTGACCGAATCGGCAGGTTAGATAGTCTTTCACCTCGTCCTTGGTGGCGCCTTGACGGAAGAGGTAGATAGCGGCTGCCACGGCTTGGGCGCCGTATATTCCCTCAGGGTGGTTGTGCGTCACCTCGGCGGAACGCTTGCCCAAGTCCAACGCCTCGTCCAACGATTGCGCCACCCAACCGCAGAATAGACCGTTAATGCTTGCGCCGTATTACCACGAATGAGTCATGAAACAAAGACAAAGTTCTCCGGCATGGCCGTTAATAGACCGTTAATACGGCGATAGCCGTCCGTTCACGGAGAACGTATTGTCTTGTGCCGGGATGACTGTCTGTGGGGACGGGCGCTTATAGGCAGTCCCAAAAACTCTTGGGCAGGTAGACATTCTCGAGAGTGGTAGCCGGGTGGAAGAGAGGAGCGATGTCCGTGGGTTGGTAGCCGGCTATGCCGCAACCGATGGGGGTAACCATGAATCGCAACTCTCGGTGCTGACGGGCGAACTCGATAAAGCGCTCGACGGCCGCTTGCGTCTCCTCTAAAGTACCCATGGTCGGGATGGCGTAACTCGTGCCTTGCAGGTCTTCGCCCTGCCCATATATAGCACCGAAGTTGTGCATGGCAACGGCTGCCGCTCCACCGCCGTGGTGCCCTTCGGCATTGCTGCCAAAGACAAAGATTTCGTTCTCACGAAGGTGGCGAATCCACTGAGGGGTAATGCGGCGCTCCTCTTCGAAGTAAGACGATGCTTCATTGGCCTGAAAATAGTACGCCTCACGCTCCTCGCAACTCATCTCGCGGGTTTCTCGCCGAGCATGGCGCATACGCTCGTAGTAACGCTCCTTGGCCTCACGGTCACGGCGCCATGAATCGCGCATACCCGCATCGTCGTAGGAGAAAGAAACAGCGTTTTGGACATTGATATTCAGGTCGATGCATACCTTGTTGACATCTTGGTTTGCCCCCATGAAAGCGAAGTTCCATCCTTTGCGTTTGAGCCGCTCGATAAGGGCGTGTATCTGCTTTTGGTTATACTCTCGGGATGCATTCTCGTAACCGTCGGTGATGATGGTGACCATAGCTACGGCATCGTCGTAGCGGGTAACTTCGTGCTCCAACTCGGTGAGCGATTGACCAATCGCGTCATAAAGCGGCGTTCCGGCACAGGGCACGTACTGCTCTCGGGTGAGATTGACGGCTTGGGCAGCGGGCGTACAACGGTAGATGTAGGGCATGGATTGGGTGTCGAAAAGCAGCAAGGACACGAACTGCTCCTGCTCGGCTTGGTTCTGCTCGGCAGCGGCCCGAATACCGCCCAAGACCTCGTTGCAACCTTGGTAAGCGGCGGTGCGGATTTCGTCCATACTGCCGCTCTTGTCGAGAACAATCAAGTTGTAGATACGAGTCTTGTCGGTGTGAATGGGAGTGGCGTCGGAATCGGTGGTTTCGTCCGGTTGGTCGATTTTCGGCAGTTCGGGCTCGTAGGATTCGGCAGTTGCGGTGGTTTCGTTGGTTTCCATAGTGTTTTGTGAATTAGTAGGTTGAACTTCGGTGGTTTCGGCGGTTGCGTTGGTTTCGCAGGTCGGTTGTACGCTGTCAGAGCGTTTGAAACGATGAAAGAATGACATAGTGGTTGGTTATTTAGTTAGGTGAATAATATAGTCAGGTAGGTTGAATGGCAATTAGAATTCGAGGCGGAAGGAGCGATTCTCCTTGAAACGGTCGTAGGCGGCCTTGTCGAAACGGTAGTAGTTGCCGCCACGGTGGCCGGAGACTTGCTCGGTCTCGCCCGTCTCGACCAAGATACCCGATTTGAGTATCTTCTTGGAGAAATTGGCTCGGTCCATCGGGGTAGTCAGCCCCAAAATGCACTCGTAGAGACGCTGCAACTGCGGGAGCGTGAATCGGTCGGGTAACAACTCGTAGCCGACTGGGCGGAAAACGATGTCCTCACGAAGGCGGCGGATGGCCCGCTCCACGATACGATTGTGGTCAAACGCCAACTCGGGCAGCTCCGTCAACGGCACCCATACGGCTCGGCGTGCGTCCGAACCGCCGACCACATCGCAGGTAGGCACCAAGGCATAGAAGGCAATGCTGACTACCCGCTGCTCCGGGTCACGATCCGGGTTGGAGAAAACGCCAAACGCCTCGGAATAGGCGTTGGTAATGCCCGTCTCCTCCTGCAACTCGCGCGCTGCACACGCCTCGACCGTCTCCTCCATACGCAGGAAACCGCCCGGCAACGCCATACGGCCAATCTCGGTGCGCTCGTTACGCTCGACAAGTAAGACATTCAGTCGGCTCCCGTCGAATCCGAACACGACATTGTCGGTGGCAATCGCTGCCCGCTTATAAGGGTAAGCAAAAAGTCCGTCCGTGGTCTCAATCCAATCGATTTGCATAGAATTTTAGTTTGTTTGGTGTGGGTTATTTATTTGCTTTAGGTAATTTCGACTGCAAAGGTACGGACTATTTTTGATATGACCAAATTTTAATAGGTAAAAAATACACATTAGTGCATTTTTTTGCTTTTTGGGGGGTGGATTAGGGCTCCTTTGTCGCATGACACGG
>CAVFIY010000077.1:0-8523 GCA_963622435.1 Bacteroides uniformis
CCGTACTTCCCCATCAGCCCCGTAATCTCGTACGTTTCCTCCATCGCATAGTTGGAGGTATGCCCCTGCGAGGTGTCCTGCTTGTAGAGATGGGTGTGCGTAAAGAGAATAATATGGCGATAGTGCCGTTTGCTCTTGTCTTTCAGTAAGTTACGTAGCCATTTGAGTTGCGCCGTACCGAGCGTGCCTTCTGCCGAATCGAAAGAGATATAAAGGTCAAGCTTCTCCCCTGTAGTTTGGTCGTAGGTGTCAAACCAATACGCCGAAGTGTGAAAACGAGAACGAAAATCCGTCCACTGATTGAAATAGATGTCGTGGTTGCCGGGCGTGATAAACAGTGTATCGTGATGAGATACAGCAGGTTCGGTCTGCAGCACCTGATAGGCGTTTTCGTAATAATGCGCGTTGATAAGGTCTCCCAAATGGATGGCAAACGGGCAAAGCGAATCCGTCTTGTAGTCCAACACAAAACGCTCCAAATTGTGGTGGGTGGTGTCGATATGCGAGTCGGTGCAGACATAGACACGGTAGTCGGCGGGAACGGCAAGGTGCATCTCGCCCCGCTGCTCGTTGTACGCCATCGATTCTGAGAAACGAGTTGCCACCTCCGGACTCGTGCCGTTGAACATACCCGGAACATCATAATTCGGCATACTGCAGGCCGCCAACAGAATCGTTGCTAACGGCAAGAGAATGTGTAGTTTATCTCTCAACGCGAGATAGAAAAGTCGTATGTTATGAGGATTTTGCATAGCGGTTCAAGTTAGAAAGTGTACGTAAAACCGGTGCGGAGATAGGCGGCGTAGAAAGTGGCATTGAGGTGAAACATACCCGTCGGTTTGCACTCCGCCGACAGCAGTACCCGCCAATGCGAATCGACATCGTAGTGCCCGCCGAGCAGGAAAATGGGTTGCCACATACGCTCCATTTGGTAGTCGTCGATATTGGCCATACAAGCGGATATATTCCATCGGAAAGTCTGCGGACGGCAGAACACCTCGAAACGATAAAGCAGATTGAACGGTTCGCAGTTGAACACCTCCGTCGTGCGCCATTCTCTGTCCCAAGATGCCATCACACGGCTGAACATACCCACTTGCACCGACACATAGTCCATCCGATAGCCAACAGACAATGCCGTACAAAGGTCGTGCTGGCGGCTGCGTGCAACGGCTTTGTAGAGTATCTCTGTCTCGGCAAAGAGTTCGCCGACAGGCAAAGCAAAACGAGGGCGCAATATAGCAGCCCCCGTATAGACATTGGCGGTGGAGAGTTGGAGATTGACCTGCAAATCGAAGTGCGGATTGATGGGCATAAGCGACTGAATATCCAGATTAGCGTAATGCTCCCAAGTACGATTGTAGGCATATTCGCCCATCACGGAGAGTTGGTAGCCCTGCGTGCCGAAGCCTCGCAGCGAATGCCCGTCGCGAGCGGTGTATTCCTTCGGCGCAGCCCACAGCCCAACCGCAAGAAACAAAGCGAAAAGAGTAGATAAAACTTTATGCATTCGTATATATGTTTAGCGCATTTGGATAGTATATTGGCAACACACTGTATAACTCATTGATTTCCTGCATTATATAGAGTAATTCCATCTCGTATTAAACAATTTTACTTCCGATTTTCCAAGAATATCGGGAGTAGTACTTCCGATTTTTCGAGAAAATCAGGAGTAGCATTTCCGATTTTCCAAATATATCAAGCGCAAAGGTACAGATTTTCCCCCGTTTAGACAAATAAAGCAAAAAATGTAGGATTTCAATCTATACCTGATTTACAAATATTACTATCCCCCAATAGGTGATTTTGTTGTGATTTCCACCCTCTATATCACAATACCTCTAACAGAATATAAAGCCGCTTTCACTTTTCTCAGTTTGAAGGCGAACCCCATTGTTAATCGGGGACATACGCCGAAAGCAGAACTTCACGCTAGAGTATGATTTGTTTAAAGACAAAAGCGAATTTCTATTCTATAGTAATAATAGTCAGTCCGGCACCGCCTCGGTCGGGATCCCCATCGTGGTAGTGCAAAGGCGTATCGCCACGCTTGCGACGCTGCTTATTGTAGGTATCGAGATAATCCCGCACGGTTTGTTTGAGTGCTCCCGTACCCGTTCCGTGCAGTATTGTTACCTCGCCGGCATTCACCATCACCGCATCATCGAGGTACGCAATGAAACGCTCCAATGCCTCATCGGCACGCATTCCACGCAAGTCAAGGGTTCGTTCGAAAGACAAGACCCGCTGACGCACCATCGAGGTATAGCCTGCCTTACGAACCTTCGGCGTAGGTAGGGGGTTGGCTGCATGCTCCTCCGCCTGTGCTCGCTTACTCAAAGCACGCAGGTCACTGAAATCACGCATAATGATTTTGCCATTATTCTGCTGAATAGTGGGAGATGGTTCGGGAGTGGTTCGGGATTTTCGGGACTTTTGAGAGTTTTGAGAGGGTTGAGAGGGTTGAGAGTTTTGAGAGGGTTGAGAGTTTTGAGTTTGGCGGGAGGACTCGGGCTGAACTTTTTGTTTCAGTGTCTCCACGCGTTGGCGGGCCTTCTGCGTACGCTCCTTCTCTGCTTTTGCCTCCTTAATTTCTCGAATGGTGCGCTCAATGGCGGCATTGCTCTCACGCAGGAGGTCAGCGGCCTGCTGCTTCGCCTCGTCCATCACCTCCCTCTTCTTGGCTTTCAGCCCCGCTATTTCCTGCTCGTAGTACGCAATCCGCTCCTCCAAATGTTTCTCTCGCTGACGGATATTTTGCCGCTTGTTCTCCCAATAGCGTTTGTCCCGCGCAATGTCTTGCAACTGCTTGTCGTAGTCGATATGCTCCTCACCCACCAATTCGGTGGCACGAGCGACAATCGGCTCCGGGAGCCCTATCTGCTTAGCTATCTCGATGGCGAAACTGCTTCCCGCTTGCCCGACGGAGAGTTGGAACAGGGGACGCATCTGCCCGCGATCGTAGAGCATAGCGCCATTCACCACGCCCGCCGTCTGCTCGGCAAAGTGCTTAAGATTGGTATAGTGGGTAGTAATAACGCCAAACGCCTGCTGCTGTACGAGTTGGTTAAGGACTGCTTCGGCAATGGCACCTCCGATAAGCGGTTCGGTACCCGTACCAAACTCATCTATCAGCAACAGCGTACGGCTGTCGGCGGAACGCACGAACGCCTTCATATTGCGCAAGTGGCTCGAATAGGTGGAAAGGTCGTCCTCGATGGATTGCTCGTCGCCAATGTCTATCATCAAATTGTCAAACAACCCCATACGGCTGGTCTCGGCAAGCGGCACCAACAATCCGCACTGCACCATGTATTGCAACAGCGCCACCGTTTTCAAGCAAACCGACTTACCGCCCGCATTAGGGCCGCTGATAACCAACATACGATTCTCCGAGGCCTGCAGGCGGATAGTCAGCGGCACAACGGTTTTGCCTTGTTGGCTGAATTTAAGATACAACACCGGGTGGCGAGCCGACTGCCAATCGATAATGGGTTCTTGAAGCAGCTCGGGGCGGATGGCATGCAACGACTGCGCCAACTGCACCTTTGCCAAAACGAAATCGACATGCGCCAACATCTGCTCGCTCTCGCCAATGGCGGGCATATAGGGGCGAAGCGTGGCGGTGAGTTCTTGCAAGATACGGATACGCTCGCGGCGTTCCGCTCCTTCCAACTCTCGAATATGATTGTTAGCCTCGACGACCTCTTGCGGCTCGATATAAACCGTTTTGCCCGTAGCCGATTCGTCATGCACAATACCGCCTATTTTGCGTTTATATGCCGGCGGAACAGGGATGACGAGCCGCCCCTCTCGAAGTGTCGGGGCGGCATCCTTGTCCAAAATGCCCGCTGATTGCGCTTGGCGGAGAATCTGATTCAACGCACGCCCCACGCTGCCCTGCACAAGCGTCAGCTCGTGGCGAATCCGTGCCAACTCGGGCGAGGCGGAATCGGCCAAACGCCCATACTTATCGAGCACACGGTCGATGAGCCGCACGACCTCCCCCACCCGATACGGATTGGCATCGGCTGCAGGAGCAAACGTCGTAAGATGTGGGGACCGCTGCGGGTCTAACGAAGTGAAAAACTGTTCTAACAGATGGGCGTAATCCAACGTCTTGCGCAGCGCAAAAAACTCCGCCTCATCGAGAAAAAGCCCTTCAATACGGATGCGAGACAATGCCTCTCGCACATCGTGAATCTCCCCATGCGGGAAATTGAGCGAAGCATCCTCCACCACCTGTTTCATCTCCTCCGCCTCATAGAGAAGGCGATTCACCCGTTCGTAATCCGAAGAGAAAGCCATCGTCTCCACCTCCTCACGCCCCAAAGGCGAAGCGCAATAGCGGCTGAGTTCCGCACGAATGGTGAGGAAATCGATTTTCGATTCTATAGTGTCCGGAAAAACCAAACCAATCACAAATTAAAAATTAAAATTATCCCAAGATACGGACATCCCGAAGAATGGTGCCGCCTACCGCCTCATTGAGTTTGCGTACCAACTCAAATCGGCACTCAAACAACTGCGCCTTGAGGGCAGCGCTGTGGATATGAACATAGAGCACCCCCTCTTTCACCTCTATTTGCGAGGTAAGCCGTGCCACCGTGCTGCCCATCACCTGCGGCCATTGCTCCACCACACGGGTTTCGAGCAACGACTTCTCCAACTCTGTGCCCCGCAGACACTGCGACAGCACATCGCCTATCGATAACGAATTTCCTCCCCGCTGCATCAGTTTTTCTCCTTTCTAAGCAAAATCTGCTGACGCGTTTGGAACACCCGCACCGACTTATCCAATCCGTTGAGTTTCTGCACATTAGCCATGCGGACTCCTTCGCGTTGACAAATCTCCCAAAGCGTCTCGCCGGGATGCACCCATAGCGGGGACTTCTCCTTCTCGCCATACGCATGCTTGCGGGACAGATAGACTCGGTCGCCTACCTGCAAATCTCGCCCCAAGGCATCGTTCCAATTGCGGAGAGTACGCTCTTTTTTATTGAGCCGAAAAGCGATGTTTGCGTACGAATCGCCCTCACGCGCCACCACATACTGCACGCCGTTACAGCGTTTTTTCGGGTGTTGCAAAAAGAACATTTGCCGCTCCTGATAGGCAGTCAGCGGCTCCTCATACTCGGGTTCGGGATTGCGGCTGATAGTGGCTATCGGGTCGGATTGTGTGACGACCGTGGCTTTCTTTGCATTCTTGGCGGCAGCAGCGGCCGACGAAGCATGATGAGCGGCGGTAGCCGTGGCGAGCGTTGTCGGAGTAGCTAAGGTATCGAGGCGATAATCCTCAATAATTTTGATGAGCTTTTTCGGATAGAGCGGGTCAGTGGCATAGCCGCACTGTTTCAGCCGATACGCCCAACCCGAGTAGTCCTCGACGGCTATCTCGAAACAAGTGGCATAGCGGGGGCGCTGAAGGAACAACGCATGGTCCCGATACGACTCCCACGCATCGCCATACACCCGAAAGCACTCGCCCTTGGAGTCATCGTCGTGGTAATAGGAGCCGCCCATCCAATCGCTCGTGCATTTGATGCCGAAATGGTTGTTTGCCTCGCGTGCCAACTCACTCGTGCCCGCTCCGGACTCGAGTAGCCCTTGCGCCAAAATGATAGACGCCGGCACGCCATAATCGCGCTGATTGGCGACTGCCACTTCGCGCCATTCTTCTATATATTTAAGGTATGAGGTGTTCTGTTGTGCCTGTACCGTCAATACCGCACACGCCGCCAAAAGTATCAAAAAGGACTGTTTCTGCATTGTCAATACTATTTTGTGTGCAAAATTACAAAATAATTTGCGAATTCACAAAGAATGACCTATCTTTGCAGCATAAAATACTACACAATATGAAAAAACTGTATCTTATCCTTGCCGCAATCGCGTGTACACTCTGCTTTACCTCCTGCGAGGGAGACAAGTACTACCCCACTGAAACCAACTACATCTACCAATACAACAAAACGAACCTGAACTTGCGTATCGAGTCCGCCGATTGGCAGTTATCCGAAAACGGGTATTACTATTATTATACATTCCGGGTTGACGAACTGACGCAGGAAATATACGATTACGGTACCGTGCTTTGCTATCGCGAATACAATCAAGGGACAGCCAATGCGTACCAGATTGCGCTGCCGTATATCCAAACCTTGGTGGACGGCACGACTACCTACCAGCAGTATATCGATTTTTCGTATCTTCCAAATCAAGTGGAGATTGTGCTGACCAATTCCGACCTGAAATACGACACCACGAAGAACCCGGAGAGTATGGATTTTCACCTCGCATTGGTTTGGTAATCAGTCCATTCGTCGGCTAGTATGACAGAAATAGAGTCCTTCGTTGCGCGTCAACGCACATTCTTTTCTTCGTGCCAAACACGGGAGTATGCCTTTCGTCGGAGCATGCTCCTACGCCTTGATGCGGCTCTTCATCAGTACGAAAAGCCCCTCGCCGACGCCCTGTGGACGGACTTGCATAAGTCTTACGAGGAGGCGTATTTGACGGAATTTAGTATCGTTTACGCCGAGATACGCAACCACCTGCGGCATCTCAAGCGTTGGATGCGTCCCGAGCGCAAATGCTCGCCCCTTACCCTCTTTCCCGCACGGAGCAAAGTCCTCACGGAGCCTTTGGGCAATGCGTTGATTATCGCCCCATGGAACTATCCCGTGCAACTCCTGCTCAATCCTCTCGTGGGTGCCATTTCCGCAGGCTGCACTGCGATGTTGAAGCCCTCGCCCTATACGCCCCATGTCTCGGCGGTGCTGACAGAGATGATACGCGCCACATTTTCAGGCGAATACATCGGTATTGCGGAGGGGCATCGCGAGGTAAATACCGCGTTGCTCGAGCAGCGTTGGGACTTGATTTTCTTCACGGGCAGCCCCGTTTTGGGCAAGACCGTGATGGCAGCCGCCTCCCGTTTCCTCACGCCCGTTGTCTTGGAGTTGGGCGGCAAAAGTCCGTGTATTATAGACAAGGATGCGTGCCTCAAGGTGGCGGCGAAACGGGTTGCCTGGGGAAAAGCGCTGAATGCGGGGCAGACCTGCATTGCGCCCGATTATCTACTGATTCACAAGGATATACAAGCGGAGTTCTTGCGCCTTTTGCAGCAGGAATTTACGAATCTTCTCGGGGCAGACCCGCAGCAAAGTCCGCATTATGTGCGTATCGTGAGCGACCGTGCTTTTGAACGCTTGCGGGGGTATTTGCAGGACGGTACGGTGTATTTCGGCGGGCAAACCGACCCTGCCACGCGTTACTTTTCCCCGACCATTCTCACCGATGTGTCCCCCGATGCACCCGTTATGCAAGAGGAGATATTCGGTCCTATTTTTCCGGTGCTGCCTTTCGCTGCACTCGACGAGGCGCTTGACTTTGTCCGCACGCGTGAGAAACCGTTGGCACTCTACTATTTCGGCTCGGCGGGAAAGCGTGTGCTGCACACTACCTCTTCCGGCGGTGCGTGTATCAACGACACGATTATGCATATCGCCAACGACCGGCTGCCGTTTGGCGGTGTTGGGCATTCGGGGATGTCCGCCTATCACGGGTACGACTCGTATCTTGCTTTCTCTCATCGCCGTGCGGTCGTGCAGACACCCACCTGTGTGGATATGCCGTTCCGCTATATGCCCTACCGCCTCTTCCGTTGGGTCAAACGCATCTTGTAATGCGCCCAAAACCTATGCATAACGGAGCAACCCCACTCTTATACCGAATACCTACGTCATCGAGATGATATCGAGATGATAACGAGTAAATATTCACATAATCATGGAATTACCAAACGACCCGACGATGCTACTCAGCGTCGTGAATATGAAATTGCGTGACGAGTATTCTTCGCTCGACGCGTTGTGTGAGGACTTGGCTGTGTCCCCCGACGAACTCAAACAGAAACTTGCCGCCGCAGGTTTTGAGTACAACCCGTCCACGAACCGCTTTTGGTAAGCGCACGCACCCCGTTTGCGAACTGCAGTATCTATCAACAGTGTCCCCCCCCCTATATATAAGGAAAGAGAATAGGCGCAAGTCTTCTCTTTCCTTGTTATTTGTTAACGCCCAAAAGTGTGGCGTTCCCTGTTCTTTCCCTGATGTTACCCTGTTCTTGCCCTGTTGTTGAGACTTAATTCCTGTTAATGTGCCTCTACTTTCCCTCAATAAAAGCAGGCTCAAGATAGGTCTGTTCCAACGCATCAATAGCAGCCGTTTCTTCTTTCGTCAGCGTGCGCGAGGAGGAGCAGAAAGCAGACACGAAGTAGTCCGAAAGGCTGCGAATATCTTGTATATCTTGCGAACAACCCTCTTCGAGAAGCGGTTTTAGATTCACAACTCGTTGCCGCACCGACTGTACCCCGTGTTTGGCAAGTTTCTCTCGGGTCGGGGTTATCGCCTGCTGAAGTGCCTCAAAATCAATGTCATAGAGCATAGTACCGTGCACGATTGTTCCCGTAGGCAACGCATAGCACGCATTGCCCGACACCTTTCGCTCGCCTATCAACA
>CAVFIY010000078.1:0-8494 GCA_963622435.1 Bacteroides uniformis
GAAAGAGTTCTGCCATTTGGTCAAGCGTGAGCCAAACGGTCTCGTCTTGCAAACGTACCTCTATCCGGCTTTCGCCATTGGTGGTTTGATATAGTAGTATTTGCCCCTTGTCGTTCATCAATTCGAGTTATGTTGATTCCTAATCCCCTTATTGCTCCTCTTTCGTTTCTGCAGGCGACACGATAGTATGGCGATAGAACTATTTCCCGGTGTGCGGGGTGGGTAATAATTATGTTTTATATGTCGCATTTCTATACCTCTATTCCATAGTTTCTTCGGAGGTGGTTCGGAGGTGGTTCGGAGGTGATTCGAAGGTGATTCGAAGGTGATTCGAAGGTGGTTCGAAGGTGGTTCGAAAAAGGTTGCTACCGAGTAGCATCTTCTTTGCGACTTCTTTGCCTCTGCTTTGCGGTTTCTTGACTACTCATAAGCAAGTCCGTAGAACCCCGATTACCTAAATCCGTGCAAAGGTACGAATTTTATTGCATATTCGCAAATAAGGTAAAATTATTTCGCAGATAGATAGGCTAGATAGGCTAGTTGAATCTAGGGAATCTAGTTGAATCTAGTTTTGCGGGGAGGGCTAGACAGGCTAGACAGACTAGTTATTCTAGAGGTTCTAGAGGGAGAACTTTTTGCAAGGCAGACATCCAAGCGTTTGCCTATATCGGGAAAAAGTTGTACCTTTGCAGGGCATTTTTTTGAGGTTGGCGTGGAGGACTCAGCAGAGTATAGTCAACCGGTTTGTTCCAAACCGTCGCGGGTGAGGTGAAGCGGAGGACAGGTGTGCGCAGCACACTGAGTGTCCGAAGCGAGTGAAGCCCAGTGGGCTTCACTAGAACTCCTTAGTCCACAACCCACGCCCCCAGGCTGTCGGATGTGCTGCTTTATAGGGGAAACAGTCTGTATAATTATTATTGAAATAGTAATATAAAAAAATACGCAATAGCGAAAATACGCAAAAGCAAGAATACGCGAGAGCGAGAATACGCATAGCAAGAATACGCGAGAGCGATAGCGATAGCGAGGATACGCACGAAGTGCGAGAATACGCGAAAGCGACAGCGATAGCGAGAATACGCAAAGCAAAATAAAGATATGAAACTAAAAATTTGGACTATGGCAGCAATCGCCTTACTGACGGCAGGATGTGCCAAAGAAACCACCACCGAGAAAGAACCCATACACAAGCCGCAAATCACCATCACCGGCGGAAGACTGACCCCCGAAGCACTATGGGCCATGGGGCGTATCAACAGCGTGGCTGTTGATAGCCGGCACAGCCGCATCGCCTATACCGTGTCGTACTACAGCGTCGCTGAGAACCGCTCCACCTCGTGGATTCGCATCTGCAAACTCGCAAATGGGCAACTCGAGATGCTCGAAGAGTTTGTCGGCTCCGACCCTGCATGGACACGCCAAGGACACCTCGCCTATCTGCGCGGGGGAAAACTCTATTTCCATGTCAAGCCGCAAGGGCAGTTCAGCGATGACATCCTGCTGACCGGTTTCGACAAAGACATCGAGGGTTTCCTGCTCTCGCCCGATGACACCAAGATTCTACTCGTGGCACAAGTGAAGACCGTAGAAAGCACTCAAGACCTCTATCCCGACCTCGACAAAGCCACGGGGCGCGTGGTAACCGACCTGATGTACAAGCACTGGGACGAGTGGACAGAGTCTGCCCCGCAACCTTTCCTCTGCACATTAGACGAAGAGAACCTGACCAACAAGCAGTTGGAGGTAAAAGATGTAACAAACCTGTTGGAAGGTACTGCCTACGAAAGCCCGATGAAGCCATGGGGCGGCGTGGAGCAATGGGCATGGAGTCCCGACGGGAACACGATTGCCTACACCTGCCGCAAGAAAACCGGTTTGGACTACGCCATATCGACCAACTCGGATATTTACCTCTACGACCTGCTCACCAAGACCGAGACCGACCTGACAGAGGAGAACAAAGGCTACGACACCAACCCGGCCTATTCGCCTGACGGACAGTATATTGCATGGCTCAGTATGGAGCGGGACGGGTACGAGAGCGACGAGAACCGTCTGTTTGTCGCCAACACCATGACGGGCGAGAAGACTTTCCTTAGCAAGGGGCTGGACACGAATGTGGATTCGTACTACTGGCTCAACGACAGCACGATCATATTCAATGCCGTTTGGCACGCCACAGAGCGTATCTACGCCTGCACCGTTCCAACGGGCGAGATTCACCAACTCACCCCCGACGGGCAGTACGACTATGTGCCGTGCGGCAACATCGGCAACACCTATATCTGCCTGCGCCACTCGATGCGTGAGGCGAATGAGATATACCAATTCACGCTCGACCAAGAGCAATGCGTGCTGAACCAACTGACCTACGAGAACAAGAACATCTACGACCAAATAGAGATGGGGCGTGTGGAGCCGCGTTGGCAGACGACTACCGACGGCAAGCAGATGCTGACATGGATAATCTATCCGCCGCATTTCGACCCGAACAAGAAATACCCCACCCTGCTCTACTGCGAGGGTGGTCCGCAATCGCCCGTCAGTCAGTTCTGGAGTTTCCGTTGGAACTTTATGATGATGGCCGCCAACGACTACATCATCGTTGCCCCCAACCGTCGCGGCCTGCCCGGCTTCGGCAAGGAGTGGAACGAGGAAATCAGCGGCGACTACGGCGGACAGTGCATGCGCGACTACTTCACCGCCATCGATGAGTTTGTCGCCCACTCGCCCAATGCGGACAAAGACCACCTCGGCTGCGTCGGGGCTTCGTTCGGCGGCTACAGCGTTTATTGGATTGCGGGGCACCACAACAAGCGTTTCAAGGCCTTTATCGCACACGACGGTATCTTCAATATGGAGATGCAGTACCTCGAGACGGAGGAGAAATGGTTCGCCAACTGGGACATGGGCGGTGCATATTGGGACAAAGACAATGCCACCGCACAGCGCACTTTCGCCAACTCACCGCATAAGTTCGTTGACCAATGGGACACGCCTATTCTCTGTATTCACGGAGAGAAAGACTACCGCATACTTGCCAACCAAGCCATGGCGGCATTCGACGCGGCCAAGATGCGGGGCGTACCTGCAGAGTTGCTTATTTTCCCCGATGAGAACCACTGGGTGCTGCAGCCGCAGAACGGCATACTTTGGCAACGCACATTCTTCGATTGGCTGGATAAGTGGCTGAAATAATTAAGAATTAAGAATTAAGAATTTTATTCAATTAGGAATTAGGAATTAAGAATTACAACGGTAACTAACGCAGAGCGGCAGCGAAGCGAAGATACGCGATAGCGAATAATACGCGAAGCGTAGCGAAGCGAAAATACGCGGAGCGGTAGCGAAGCGAAAATACGCAATGCGAATATACGCGATAGCGAAAATACGCGGAGCGTAGCGAAGCGAAAATACGCGGAGCGATAGCGCAGCGAAGAATATGAAGTATCAATACGAATACGAGGTAAAATACCAAGAGGTTGATTTCAACCGACGACTGCGGTTGTATATCTTGGAGAACCTGCTGTTGGAGACGGCGGGGAAAGTAGCCGATGACCTCGGCTTTGGCATCAAATATCTATTCCCGCAAGGGCTGACTTGGATATTGACCCGCCTGTCGGTAGAGATGACCTATTTCCCCACCCACGGTGAGACCATAGTGTTCGAGACATGGATTGAGCAGAACACGCACGGCATATCCACCCGTGATTTCCGCATCTTCCTCAAGCAAGAGGACGGCACGCTGCGCCCTATCGGGCTATGCAAGAGCCAATGGGCGGTGCTCAGCCTCGACAAGCGGGAGATAGTGAACATCTTCGACCGAGAAGTATTCACAAACCATGTGGATGGCGAGGTGCTGGCAATGGCACGCCCTGCACGGGTGGCGACTATTCAAGAGCCGACAGGCGTAGTGCCGCATATTGTTCAGTACTCCGATGTCGATTACAACCGCCACTGCAACTCGTGCAAGTACTTGGAGAACATGCTCAATGCCTATCGCCCCGATTGGGCGGGCAAGACGGTGCGGCTCGATATTGCCTACCACCACGAGGTGAAACTCGGGCTGCCGCTCGACACTTGGTATCTGGTGCAGGACGATGGCGTAGTCTATAACCAACGCAACCAAGAGGGTATCACCGCCTGCACAGCGAAGATTACGATAAGACCTCTCCAAGCCTGACCCAGGACAACCGCATTAAAACTTTGGAACGGACGCCTACGGCGTATGGACACGAATTATAATAAATTATTTTCGCTCCAAATACACGAAAAATTAGATCAAATATTATCATAAACAGGCGTGTCGCCAGGGACAACAATTTCCTTTGAACGGACGCCTACGGCGTATTGCCGTCAATTATCATAAAAATACAGAAACGGGAGAGTTAATACAATTATCACAACCCTGTTCATTATTATCGCAATAGTTTTATAACCATTGAAAGACACAGCACACTTGCCGAATATAGTACGCATAACGAAAAGGATAGTTGCCCTTGCGGGGGCGGCTATCCTTTTTGCTATCCCTATTGACACATACGCACAAGCACCAAACGACTACGATACACGCACGCCGCTATACGAATCGTACAAGACGGAGCAGGTGTTGGAACTGCGGGCGCGGGCAACGATACAAAAAGAGTTGCCGCACGGCTTTACAATAGGTTTTCGGCAAGACATACGAGCGAGAATGCTCGATAAGACCTACGAAGACCACCAACTCGCCTCCTCCGAGTCGCCCTATCTACGGCGATTGTACACACGCCTATCGTTAGACTACAGCCCTATCGAGTATGTGGATTTGCACGCAGCATATATGCTGCGCATACTGAGCGATAAGTGGCACAAGCAGCCTGCTGACTACCTGCAGCACCGTGTCATGGTGGGTATTACGGGGCAATACAAGTACCGCCAATGGAAGTTCGCCCTTATGGAACAGTTGGATATCGACTGCCGTATGGACTCGCCCGACCCACGAGTGGCGCCGAAAGCAAGTCTGCTGCTACGGCATGCGGCAAAAGTAGATTATGCCATTGCGGGGACGCCGCTACAACTGAAAAGCAAAGTGGAGTTGCACAACACGCTCAATCAGCCTACTGCCTATCTCAACCAAATAGACGGACATCACTACCACCAATATCTCACCTCAGCACGCGCAGAGATAGGCTTGCGCTGGAAGATAAACGCCCGGCACGCACTAACGCTCACCTATCGCTACCAATGGGACTACAAGCGTTCGCTTACCCTGCCCGCTGCCGATTTCTCCCCCGCCTACCTCATCCACACCCGCACACACAGCCATATCATACAGTTGGCATACGACCTAGGGATGTGACAATGCACATTGGTGGCGTGTCGCCACGGACGATTATTTTCTTGAACGGACGGCTATCGCCGTAGGGACACTAATTAAAAGAAAGTGTCCTTTTTTATTCTCCAAATACTCGAAAAATTATTCAAATAAAGGGGAGAGATAGGCTCTCTAGATAGGCTAGATATTCTAGATAGGCTAGATGGGCTATATATTCTAGGTCATCTAGTTTTTTTATAGTTGCTATAGGGACTATAGCCGCTATAGTCGCTATAGCCGCTATAACCGCTATAACCGCTATAACCGCTATAGTTGCTATAGGGTGGTTCGATGGGGCTTCTTGCGGAGGAGGGGGCGGAGGACGATGTAGAGGAGGAGGAATGACCAGCAGAGAATGTCTATATCGCCGACGGGCAAGTAAACGCCGGGGTTATCGGGGTCGGTGGTACCGGTCTGCGGCGGGGCTTTGCGGATGCCGTTCGCAGTGGCGGGTGCGCCCACGCCAAAGGGCTGTAGATTACCGCTGACGGCGTACACCATCTCGGGGCGAGTGGCGAAAGGCGCAGCAAGGGGACATTCGGTCTGTATGGGAAGCGCCTGCGGGGCATAGTTATAGCCGATAGTCGCCCAAGCAGGCGCAACAAGCAGCAAGAGTAGAAGCGTATAGAGGTGTTTCATGGTAGTGTGTTTTTCTATTCCTTTTTCTTTTATTTCGTCAGGCAGATTTTGCGGGAGGTGCTGCCCGTGCGGATGATGTACAGCCCTGCGGGCAAGTGGCGGACGAGGGAATCGTAGTCGTCCCACGAGGCGAACGCCCCTACCCGATTGCCCCAGAGCGTATAGACCTCCCCTGCGGCAGCGGCGGTGGTGGGCGGAATGTCCGTCGGTGTCTCTTGGCGACGGTTGATACGCAGACGGGGGGCGCGTGCTACGGTCTTCTCCGTGGCGAAGAGCGCACACTCGAAAGGATAGAGCGTCCCCGTGCCGTCGGTGCTAGCGTCGAAATACTCCATGCCCGATGCCAACAAGTAGGCGTTCGTAACTTTCTGCTCCTGCAATGTTGTGTTGCCGATATAGGAATAAGTGTCGTCCGTCGTGGGGCGCGAGGGCGAGAAAGCACTCGCTATCGTCTGAAAGCCCGAGGCGGCAAAATAGACATACTTGTCGTTGTAGTAACCGCTTTCGTCTTCGGGGAACATAATGATGTACGGAGTGTCCTTCTTGGGGAGGTAGTTCGCTGCCTTGGCTGCTGTCTTCCAACTCTTGTCCGCACTCGCCGCCTCTATATTCTCGCTCGAGAAAGTGCGCAACCAATAGAAGCCCGGAATTGTGTCTTTGCCATTGATAATATACTGCGGATAGAGGTTGTAGTCCTTTTTGTCATCCGTATCGTACACCCACATCTTTGTCACCTCGAACGGCAGGCAGAGCGTTTCCCAGTAGCCCGGGGCGAACTTACGCCGATAGACTATCGGCTGCACGATACGCGTGCCGCTAAACGCCGCGGTGGTATAGTCCCCCTCGCTCTGCCCGTGGTGGCAGAGGCGGAGCGTGTCGGTCGCACAACCGCCGGCGAGGGAATAGAAGAGCGTGTCGGTGGTAAGGGTCGAATTGCCCGAGTAAGTAAACTCCACATTGTAGCAGATTTTATTGTCCGTACTCTTGGGCAATGCGGACAGCGGGATAGAGGCGATATAGGTTGTGCCGTTGGCAACAAGCGTCTTAAGGTCGGCGGTATAGTCGCTGGCGGCAGAGGTATAGTCGTAGCAATGGAAAGTCGCCGCCGTGGGAGCGGTGGTTTTGGTACTCGTTGCCGAGACTTGGAGTGCCGTGTTGTCCGCATTGAGATAGAGCGACAGCGAGTAATCAGTGCCTGTGGTGGTGCAAAGGTCATCCAACTCCTCCCATTTCCAACTCAGCGTAGGCAAGTCGAAAGTGAACTTGGCAAAGGAGGCGGATTCACTAATACCGGAGATGGATTGGCGATCCACCCATAAATCATTCCAATAAGTGTACTTAGTTCCAAAAGACTGTTTGATGACCTTATACTCCCCCGACCTATTAATGGCTCCTTTCCACACCGCTTGTGTACCTACCCATGTACAGAAGACAGCGTTCGTATTTGACCACGCCGCAGTCGCATCACTCAGTTCCGGATGAACAGCAGTACCTGCGATATACATACTATCCGCAGAGGAAGCGAAACAATTCACCCCTTTAGCATAGAAAGTAACTTGAGTCTTTGTTGGTAAATAAAGGTCGTGATTATCGTCCGTGTTGTGTTTTTCAGATGACCCCTCTTGATTCCAAGAGCCATCTGTCAACTTATAGATATAATAACCCGCTTCTAATTCTATTGTTAGCGAATGGATTTTCTCCGATGTATTATACTGAAAACGATAGTCTGAATGATTTACAGTCCAATTATTCATAGTTCCTGCTAAATAAAAATCTGCCTTTACAGACGCAGAGAAGAAGCCACAGAGGGATAGCAAGAGAAGCCCGCGCGTGCGGGAGAAGAATGTGTTTTTCATACGATGGTATTTGCCGCTCGGTTAGCAAGCGGCGTTGGTTAGTGTGTTTTTCTGCTACAAAGGTACTGTATTTTCTCAAATACTCCAAATCTATTACGAAAAAAGTGGATTTTTTTGCGGTAGGGAGTAGTATATCTGCTGAAGAACATAGTTTTGAGGGCAATGCACAATGCTGAATGCACAATGCTGAATGGGGAATGGGAATGGGGAATGCATAATGCACAATGCACAATGCACATCCGGCAGCCTGGGGGCGTGGGTTGTGGTCTAAGGAATTCTAGCGAAGTCCACCGGACTTCGCTCGCTTCGGACACTCAATGTGCTACGCACATCTGTCCTCCGCTTCACCCCACCCGCGGTGAGCCGCAAGGCTCAGTTGACCATACTTTGTCCTTTCCTATTGATGCTTTTGGGGCAGGCGTGGAGAACTCGGCATTGTATAGTCAAACGGCTTGTTCCAAGCCGCCGCGGGTGGGAGGCAATGCACAATGCTGAATGCTCAATGCTAAATGCACATCCAGGCTGTCGGATGTGTATGCTCTAATTATTTGAATAATATTTGAATATATTTGTTTCTAAAAAACACCATTCTTTGTTTCTAAAAAACACCATTCTTTGTTTCTAAAAAACACCATTCTTTGTTTCT
>CAVFIY010000079.1:0-8484 GCA_963622435.1 Bacteroides uniformis
TCTCTATACCTCTTATATAGTGGGCGAAGGCAATATGTACGACCGTTACATTCCCGACTACGCCACCAATGAGGAAGAGATTAAGAAAGAACAACAGCGTATCGAAAAAGAACTGCTCGATTTCGAACAAGACCTCTGGGAGTACTAATCCGAAACAAGAAGGGCAGGGCAAATCCTGCCTTTCTTTTTCAACCGCAGGCGCAACTCTCTTACTACAGAGTCCGCCCGCTGAAGACGCCCTAACGCAAAGTAAATCATGTCTCATCCGCATCGTTTTTGGAATATGTATCTCACGGCAGCCGTCAGTGTTACGCTCGTGCTGTGTTTGGTGGGGCTGGAGTGCGTGTTGCTGCTCTCTGCTTCGTCGTTGTTGCGTCGTATGCAGGAGAATGTGACTATCACGGCGGTCTTGTCCGACAATGTGGAGGCAACGGACTCTGTCACACTCGCTCGTTTTGAGGCAATGCTCTCTGTTGCAGACTATTGCAGCGACTTTCGCTATATCTCTTCTGCCGATGCGCTTGAGGAGCATATTGCCACGCTGGGCGAAGACCCATCGCTCTTCTTGGGCTATAACCCTCTCTCGGCGTCGTATGAGATTCATCCTACCGCCGCCTACGCTTGTCCCGACAGTATGTCTGTAATCGAGTTGCGCCTTACTTCCCTGCCGTATGTGGAACGGGTGCTGTACCCGCAAGACCTGGTGCGTCTGATGAATAGCAATGTCTCTCGTGTCTCTATCGCCCTGCTCGTAGTGGGCATCGCGCTTCTCTTGATAGCCTTTGTGCTTATCTCGAATACGATTCGCCTGCAGATTTATTCCCAACGCTTTTTGATTAACACGATGACCCTCGTGGGGGCGACTGCGTGGTCGATTAAGTCGCCTTTTATCCGCCGCTATGTCGGTATGGGGGCGTTGTGTGCCTTGTTGGCAGTAGGCATCGTTGTCGGTGTGGTTTACTATGTCAATCGCCACTTGGGTATGCTCCTCTTCCCCTATACTTGGCAGAATATCTGCTTTGTAGTAGGGGCTCTGCTGCTCTCCGGAGTGCTTATTACGCTCTTGGCATCTCTGCTTGCCACGAGTCGGTATATCCGTATGAACATCGATACAATGTATGAAATCTGATAATATATAAATAGGAAAGACTATGAAACAGACTTTGCCAAAGACGAATATCATTCTTATCGGGGTGGCATTCTTGGTTATTATCCTGGGATTCTGCCTTATGGTAGGTGCGCCCAGTACGGAGGTGTATAACCCCGACATTTTCTCTTTCCGCCGTATCACGCTCGGCCCGATGACTTCTCTCTTGGGCTTTGTGCTGATGATTGTGGCGATTATGTGGCGTGGTAAGAACAAGAAAGACTAATACGACATCCTTATGACTTGGTGGGAAGCATTGATATTGGGCATCGTGCAGGGGCTTACGGAGTTCCTGCCCGTGTCGTCTTCGGGGCATTTGGAAATAGGGCAAGCCTTGTTGGGAACGGCGGGTGAAGAGAATCTGCTCTTTGCCATTGTCGTCCATGCAGCGACGGTTTTGTCCACATTGGTTATCCTTTGGGCGGAAGTGAAACGCCTCTTTGTCGGCACATTCACTACCGTGAAATGGAATGCGGAGAAAGACTATGTGGCGAAGATTCTGCTCTCGATGATACCGGTTTTTATCGTCGGTATGTTCTTTAAGGACAAGGTCGAAGCCTTCTTCGGCAGCGGGCTGTTGCTCGTGGGTATCTGCCTGCTCCTGACGGCGTTTCTGCTTTGCTTGAGCGAGTATCTGACCAAGCGTGTCTATCGCAACGGCGGACACGAGGTTACCTACCGTGATGCGTTCATCATCGGTTGCGCACAAACCGTCGCTGTCCTCCCGGGGTTGAGCCGTAGTGGCACTACGATCGCCACGGGGCTGCTCTGCGGGGTGAAGAAAGAGTCGGTGGCGGAGTTCTCGTTCCTGATGGTGCTTATCCCTATCTTGGGCGAAGCCTTTTTGAGTCTGCTGGATATATTGAAAGGCGAGGTCGTCGTCGAACTGGGTTGGCTGCCGTTGTTGGTTGGCTTCCTTTCCGCCTTTGTCACCGGCTGCCTGGCGTGCCGTTTTATGCTCCAAATCGTCCGCCGTCAGAAACTGATCTATTTCGCCGTTTATTGTCTAGTGGTGGGCGTGTTCGCCATCGTCTATGGACTTTGTTGAGGGCGAGATACTGGCGTTCGATAAGCCGCTTCATTGGACGAGTTTCGACCTCGTGGCGAAGGTGCGTCGTGCGCTCTGTCGTACACTGGGGCAGAAGAAACTTAAGGTGGGGCATACCGGCACGCTCGACCCTTTGGCGACGGGCGTAGTCGTCGTCTGCACGGGGCATAAGACCAAACTCATCGACCGCCTGCAGTACGATACCAAGGAGTATGTCGCCACGCTCCAGTTGGGTGCCACCACGCCCTCTTTCGATATGGAGCATCCGGTGGATAAGACTTATCCGACCGCCCATATCACGCGTGCGCTTGTCGAGGAGACTATCCCCTCTTTCACGGGCGAGCAGTGGCAGGTACCGCCGATGTATTCCGCTGTAAGTGTGTCTGGTAAACGGGCATACGAATTGGCGCGGCAGGGCAAGACAGTAGAGTTGAAGCCCAAGTTGCTCGTCATCGATGAGATAGAAATCCTCTCTTTCGACGAGGCGGCGATGTTGCTTACGCTGCGTGTCGTCTGCTCTAAGGGGACTTATATCCGTGCCTTGGCGCGTGACATCGGGGAGCGTCTCGGCTCGGGGGCATACTTGACCGCTTTGCGCCGCACCCGTGTCGGTTCTATTCGCGTGGAGGATTGTATGACGATTGACGCTTTCCTGCAAACCCTGCCGACCTCGACGCAAGAATAAAAGAGTGTCATTGTTTAGACTCTTCATCATCCTGCCTTTTGACCACTAAAGTAAGGAGGATGCAATGAGGATACAAGGAGGATACAATGCACAATTCACAATGCTGAATGCATAATTTAGACAAGACCTATGTATAAGACGAACGATATGAAACTCAGTCAGTTCCGTTTCTCGCTGCCTGAGGAGTTAGTGGCGCAGTTCCCTACGCCCTACCGTGATGATGCCCGCCTGTTGGTGCTGCACCGTAAGTCGGGTGAGATTGAGCATAAGCAGGTGACGGACACTGCGCAGTATTTCGACGACGGCGACCTCTTTGTTTTTAACGACACCAAGGTCTTCCCTGCTCGCCTCTATGCCAAGAAGGAGAAGACCAATGCCGTTATCGAGGTCTTCTTGTTGCGCGAACTCAACCACGAGTACCGCTACTGGGATGTGTTGGTGGACCCTGCCCGTAAGATTCGTATCGGCAATAAACTGACTTTCGATAAAGACCCCGCTATCGTGGCGGAGGTCATTGATAACACCACTTCGCGCGGGCGTACTTTCCGTTTCTTGACCGACTATACCGAGGAGGAGTTTATCCCCCGCCTTTATGCGTTGGGTGAGCCGCCGTTGCCCAAGTATATCCACCGTCCGATGGACGAGGAGACGCTGGCGAAGTACGATGCCGCGTTCCGTGGTCAGCCGCTCGAGGAGATGGATTTGGAGCGTTACCAGACGGTCTTTGCCAAGGATGAGAAAGTGGGTGCGGTCGCTGCCCCTGCGGCAGGTCTGCATTTCTCCAAGCAGTTGCTCAAGCGCCTTGAGATTCGGGGCGTAGAGAGTGCGTTCTTGACTTCGTATATGTCGTTGGGCAATTTCAAGTCCATTGAGGTGGAGGACTTGACGAAGAACAAGATGGACTCCGAGCAGATTTCTCTTTCGCAGGAACTGACCAACGCTGTGTCAAAGGCGCACGAGGGCGATAAGCGCATCTGCGCAGTCGGCACAGAGGTTATGCGTGCGTTGGAGCATGTAGTAGGCACCGACGGTAATATCAAAGCGTATAACGGTTGGACGAATAAGTTCATCTACCCGCCGTATAATTTCACCGTGGCGAATGCCTTCTTTGTTAATTTCTATATGCCCGAGTCGAGCCAACTGATGATGGCGGCGGCGTTTGGCGGTTACGAAGAGGTGATGCACGCCTACGAGGTGGCAGTCCAAGAGGGCTACCGTTTCGGCGATTACGGCGATGCCATGCTTATTATAGACTGATTTCTAATTGGGAATTAAGAATTATGAATTAAGAATGAGGTTCCTCCCCAACATATAATTCTTAATTCATAATTCTTAATTCATAATTCCCTTCGCCGGTGCAAGTTAAAATAGAAGAGAGTTGGCGTCAGGTGTTGCAGCCCGAGTTCGACAAACCGTATTTCGAGTTGCTCACGATGTTTGTGCGCCATGCCTATCAGACCCGTCAGTGCTTTCCGCCTGCAGGTCTGATTTTTAATGCGTTCAATGCCTGTCCTTTCGATAAGGTGCGTGTGGTTATCTTGGGTCAAGACCCGTACCACGATGTCGGTCAGGCGCACGGACTGTGTTTCTCTGTCAATGACGGTGTGCCTGTGCCGCCCTCGTTGGTGAATATCTATAAGGAGATATCCCGTGATTTGGGTAAGCCCATTCCCTCTTCGGGCAACCTCACCCGTTGGGCGGAGCAGGGCGTGCTGCTCTTGAATGCCACCCTCACGGTCGAGGCGCACCACCCCGGCAGTCATCAGAACAAGGGTTGGGAGGAACTCACCGATGCGGCCATCCGTGCGTTGAACGACCGCCGCGAGCATCTTGTCTTCATGCTCTGGGGCAGTTATGCGCAGCGCAAGGGGCAGTTTATCGACCGCCGTCGCCACCTTGTCCTCGAGACCTCGCACCCATCTCCTCTCTCGGTCTATCGCGGCTTCGACGGCTGCGGGCATTTCTCCAAGGCGAACGCCTACTTGGAAAAACACTCCCTCCCCCCCATCGACTGGTAATGCCAATTCCTAACTCCTAATTCCTAATTCCTAATTCCACCATGACTCTCCTCTTGATAGATGCGTATGCGATGATCTATCGCGCATACTATGCTTTTATTCGTACCCCGCGGATGAACTCGCGCGGTGAGAACACCTCTGCCATATACGGCTTTGTCATAACGCTCAACGACCTCGTGAAGCGCCTGCAACCGACCCATATCGGCGTGGCGTTCGATCCGCACGGCAAGACTTTCCGCCACGAGGCGTTTGAGGCGTACAAGGCGCAGCGGGAGGAGACGCCCGAAGACATCCGCCGTGCCGTGCCTGTGATAAAAGACATCTTGACGGCGATGCGGATTCCCATTCTCGAGGTGGAGGGTTTTGAGGCGGACGATGTCATCGGTACGCTGGCGCATAAGGCGGAGCAGGAACTGACCGCAGGCGACGGCAGCGGAATGGTGTATATGGCGACGCCCGATAAGGATTACGGGCAGTTGGTTAGTCCGCATGTGCGGATGTATCGCCCTCGCCACACGGGCGGTTTCGAGACGCTGGGCGTGCAAGAGGTGTGCGAGAAATACGGGCTGCAGTCGCAGTCGCAAGTGATAGACCTGCTGGCACTGATGGGCGACGCGGCGGACAATATCCCCGGCTGCAAAGGCGTGGGGGAGAAGACGGCGGTGGCACTGCTGCAGCAGTTCGGCTCGGTGGAGAACCTGCTGGCGCACACCGACCAACTCAAAGGGGCGCTGCAAACCAAGGTGGCAACACAGGCGGAGCAGATACGCTTTTCGTATTTCTTGGCGACCATTCGCACGGATGTTCCTATCGCGTTGGATTGGGATTTGCTCACTCGCAGAGAGCCGGACGAGGAGGCACTCTATTCACACTATCGCCGCTTGGAGTTTAACTCGCTGCTGCCTAAAAACAGTAAGACCCCCCCGTCCCCCCTTCAGAGGGGGGAGAGCGGAGCAACCACTGCTGCTTCCGCTAAGCCGAGTGGTCAGGCATCGCTGCAATTGGATTTGTTTGGCGATACGCCGGAACCCGCTACGCCTATTAACGGTTCATTAACGGTCATTAACGGAGAACATAAAGCTGCCTCTCCCGCCTCGCCCATTAACGGTTCATTAACGCCCATTAACGGAGAACACAAAGACCATTCCACGCCCATTAACGGAGCCACCGCCAATAACGATCACCTCGAGTTGGTGCAGTACCTGCTCAATCCGGAGGTGGCGTACAACCCCGATTGTCCGCCCTCGTTGGACGCGCTGCGTGCCAACGAGAAACTATGGCGGCTCTATCGGGAGGTGGAGTTGCCGCTGGTGCCGGTGCTGCGTGCCATGGAGGCGGCGGGCGTGCGGATAGACACCGACTGCCTGCACGAGGCGGAGCGCAAACTGACCGCCGAGTTGGCGGAACTGGAGCAGCATATCCGTGCGCTCATTCCCGCTGACGGGCAGGACAAGGGTAAGGTGCTGAATATCAACTCGCCGAGCCAAGTGGGCGAACTGCTGTTCGATACGCTGCGGCTCGACCCGAAAGCGAAGAAGACCAAGACGGGGCAGTACTCCACCTCGGAGGAGGTGCTGCTCGGGCTGCGCGACAAGCATCCCATCGTGGGCAAGATTTTGGAATATCGGGAACTGAAGAAACTGATTTCGACCTATATCACCGCGCTGCCGACCTATATCGACCCGCGCGACGGCAAGATACATACCACGTATAATCAGACCACTACGGCGACGGGGCGGCTTTCGTCGTCGAATCCGAACCTGCAGAACCTGCCGATTCGCTCGGAGCGAGGCAAACTCATTCGCGAGGCGGTCATTCCCGACCCCGGGTGCGTGTTTCTGTCGGCGGACTACTCGCAGATAGAGTTGCGCCTGATGGCACATTTCTCCCAAGACCCGCACCTGCTCGAGGCGTTTCGGGCGGGGCAGGACATCCATGCGGCGACGGCGGCGAAGATATTCGGCGTGCCTATCGAGGAGGTGACCAAAGACCAACGCCGCCGCGCCAAGACGGCCAATTTCGGGATTATCTATGGCATCTCGGCGTTTGGGCTGTCGCAGCAGTTGGGCTGTTCGCGTACGGAGGCGAAGCAACTGATAGACGACTATTTTGCCTCGTTCCCTCGTGTGGCGGACTATATCGAGGCGCAGAAAGCCGCGGCACGCGAGCATGGCTATGCCGAGACGCTGTTTGGTCGTCGCCGCTACTTGCCTGATATTCTGTCGCACAACGCCACCGTGCGCAGTTTCGCAGAACGGAACGCAGTCAATGCGCCTATCCAAGGTACGGCAGCGGACATCATCAAGATGGCGATGGTGCATATCGCCGCCGCCCTCGATGCATACTATGCCTCCAAAGCCGCTGTGAATGAGGCGACTACATCAATAGCCGCTACTTCCTCTCCCTCTACTACTCCCTCAACAGCCATCACTCCCTCCCCCTCAATAGCCACCACTCTCCCCCCCACTCCCCGTGCGCAGATGATAATGCAGGTGCATGACGAACTGAACTTCAATGTCCCCGCTGCCGATGTAGAAGCGGTGCGCCGCATCGTAGTTGAGGGTATGCAGAATGTGGTTTCTCTATCTGTCCCGCTGATAGCAGAGTGCGGCGTGGGCAAGAACTGGCTCGAAGCCCACTAATTCACAATGCACAATGCACAATGGTGGCGTGTCGCCACAGACAATTCATAATCCACAATTCACTCTGTATAATTCGCCCCCGCACATCTGCCCGCCTGGGGGCGTGGGTGTCCCCACCCGCGGCGGTTTGGAACAAACCGTTTTCCTCGATAATGCCCTAGATTAACTAGATTCAACTAGTTTCTCTAGATTCAACTAGTCCGCCCGCCTGGGGGCGTGGGTTGTGGACTAAGGAGTTCTAGCGAAGCCCACTGGGCTTCGCTCGCTGCGGGCACTCAATGTGCTTCGCACATCTGCCCTCCGCTTCACCTCACCCGCGGCGGTTTGGAACAAACCGTTTTCCTCGATAATGCCCTAGATTAACTAGTTCCCCTAGATTCAACTAGTCCGCCCGCTTGGGGGGGCGTGGGTGTCCCCGCCCAAGCGGCTCGCCAGAGCCGTCTTTCCCCAATAATACCCCCACGCCAATCCCCCATTCGCCTTATTAGACCTATTTGTCCTATTAGACCCATTCGTCCCATTCGTCCCATTTTCCCCAACTACGCTCCATTCCTAATTCCTAATTCCTAATTCCTAATTCCTAATTCCTAATTCCTAATTCCTAATTGTTCCTTCCCCTGCCTGCATCGTGTCGTTAACGGGTGATTATCGGGTGATTATCGGGTGATTAACGGGTGATTAACGGGTGATTAAGCGACCTTACCTATAAGATGAAGCCTATAACCTCCTCTCCCGCACCCCTCGGAAAGCCGCTGACGAACAAAGACCTCGCTCCCCGCTTGCATATATCAAAAAAAAGTACTAACTTTGCAGGCAAAATCTCGAACTCCCTATGGCAGAACCCGACGACATCCTCTCTTCCACGCCCGCCCCTGCGGCTGCTACTTATAACGACGACAACATCATCCACCTCGACGACCGCGAGCATATCCGCCGCCGTCCCG
>CAVFIY010000080.1:0-5156 GCA_963622435.1 Bacteroides uniformis
GGATTGAACTTGAACTCATACGCCTGCATTCTGCCGTCTTCTATCTCCACAAAGTCAATCTCTGCTTGTGCCTGTGTGCGCCAGAAATAGAGTTGTGCATAACTCTGCCGATAGGCATTGTGCTTGATACGCTCACTGAGCATCAGGTTTTCCCACAATGCACCGCTATCCGTACGCAGATGGAGTGGAGCGAAGTTGCTCAAGATGGCATTGCGAATACCATTGTCGTAGAAGTAAATCTTGCGGTTGTGGCGCAACTCCGTCCGTAGATTGCCGCTGTAAGAGGGCAGGCGGAAAATAACGAAGCACTTCTCGAGCAGGTCGATGTAGTTCTCCACCGTGGCACGGTCTATACCCAATAGGCGACTGAGTTCGTTGTACGACACCTGCTCGCCAACTTGTATAGCCAAGGCTTGTAGTAGGCGGGCAAGCATATCGGGCTTGCGAATACCATTATAAGAGAGCAAGTCCTTATATAAATAGTTATTGGCAATGGTAGTCAGAAGCCGCTTGGCTTGGTCGGGATGCGTAACTACCTCGGGGTAGCAGCCGTAGATGAGGCGTTGCTCCAGCAGGCGTCGCTCCTCCCGTGGAGAGGTGTGGCGGCTGAGTTCCGCGAGCGAGAGCGGATAGAGCCGATATTCGTAGATACGCCCCGTAGCAGGCTCGTTTATCCGGTTCGACAGTTCAAGCGAGGAAGAACCTGTTACTATCACTTGTACCTGCTCACGAAAGGTGTCGGACATCATCTTCAGCGTCAAGCCTATATTCTTCACGCGCTGTGCCTCATCGATAACGACATAGCGTTTCTGCCCGACCAGTTGTTGCAATCCGGTAGAGGTCTGCTCCTCCAAAGCGTGGCAGTCGTCTATGTTGTCGCAGTTGAGCCACAGTGTCTCCGACTGTGGAATCGACAGTTGTGAGAGTAGGGTGGTCTTGCCTACTTGGCGAGGACCCAATATCGCAATTACCTTCCCTTGAAAGAAATCCGCCGCAACGGCAGTGTCAATAAGTCTTTGTATCATACCTATGCAGGGCTATCCCCTATGTTTATCCGTGTTCTACTCGATGTCTATCTATGCAAAACTATTGTCTAAATGGACGCAGTGCTAGTGCTTTTCTATGCAGAACTAATGACTATTTGTGTGCAAAACCGGCGTTCATCTATGCAATGCGAATTATCGTCTATGCGCAAAGTGCTGTGTATGTGTATCAAACGCCGCTGCAAAGGTAGTACTTTCTTTGGATATATGCAAGTAATTGCTCTCCTAATCCCCAAATTCATACCAAATTCTGCGATTATACTCCCCAAATTCATACTAAATTTGTAGATTAGGCAGATAAAGTAAGTCTGTATTTGATAGTTGTAGCCCGTAGTTAGCGGAAGAAGTCATGTGTAGTATAGAGAGGAAATAGTCTGTAGTCAAGTCAATAGTCAGTAGCAGAATTAGTCAGCAGCAGAGTAAGACAAAGCCCGCTGCACACATACACCTCCTCCCGCACAGATGACCAAACCCAAAGAGGCTGCCTAACCCAACTCGTTAGACAGCCTCTTCGCTTAGACAGTTCCGCTCTCCTTTCTATGGATTCAATCCGGAGAACCGAAACTATGTATATTCCGTTTACTTAATCACACCGGTGCCTTCATTGAAGTTCAGTGTAACGGTCTGTCCTGCAGTAACAGGAACTGCATCTTGGTCGCCACCATCTGCACGATAGACAATCTTACCGTCGTAGATGTTGAACTCCGATTGCCACCAGTTACCGGCGTTGTCGGGTACTTTAGCATACATACGCAAGTTACCTGCGGCAGCAGCCGTAGCGGTCAGCGTCTTGTCTGCAACGGTAAATGCGTTCTTTCCTTCATCCCAACCGCCGAAGCAGTCGCCCATACCATATACTTCAGCAGGCATAACGGTTACTTTGTCGCCCTTGAGGTCAACGACGATAGTGTAGATGCCATTAGCCTCTACTTGGTCGTTTTCGGGGGTAATAAAACCTTCGTTTGTACCGAGTTTAGTGAAGTCGCCGTTCCATGCTTTCGTTGCGCAGAACTTGAACTGGCTTTCGGTCGTCAAGTAGCGGATAGCCCAGAACATACCTGCGTGGCTGTGTACGGGAATCATCTCTACGACACCGTCGGAAGCCCAATCCCAGTTGCCGAAATCATTACCGATGATGTACATTGTGGTTGGGAGTGTGCTTTCTTGTGTCAGTGTTACGGTCATCGAATAACTATCCTTGATAGCTGAACTTTCTGTCGAAGCCTTGTAAGTCAGCGTAATAGTGTACAGACCTGCTTTCTCCACTTTGATGTTGTCGCCGCCGGGAACACAATCTACACCCAAATTGGTATTTGCTTTCACAAGATTAGCGATGTCCAATACAATCTTCCATGCCTCGCTGTGAGCGAACTTGAATTCGCCACCGGCAGCCAACTCCTGGTCTTTCCAAGTCCAAGTGATAGCACCGTCTGCCTCGCTCTTCTCGCCGGCGGTGAAGCCCCAACTGTTCATACCACCGCGAACGCCCCATTCAACGGGAACGATGATACATTGTGCGCCGCCTACATCTGCCAACAAGCCGTCCTCGTTAAAGTCGAGTACGATGTGGTAGAGAGCGGTCTCTTTTACTTTGACGGTTGTGTTCGCACTCAACGAACCCTTGTAACCTGCCACATTGTGGCTGTCGGTAACGATAAGGCTGTCGCCGTACTCCAACTGCGGTACACCGTAGCGGTCGGCATTGTTACCCTTCTTGTTTACGAACTCATACTCTTTGTTGGCTTCGAGAACGACATACTTCTCGTACATACCGGTGCGGGCAGCCTGGTCAACCTCGTTCGTTCCTTGATCCATAGCGTTAGCCGCTACCAAGTCTTCTCCTGCAACGGATACATAGAATCCGTTAGGAAGTTGGTCGAAGTCGGCATCGTTTCCTCCGTTCTTTTTCTCACAAGCGGTGAATGTCATCGCCGTAGCAGCCAAAGCCACTGCGAAAATACTGATTCTTTTCATGATAGTTTGATGATTAATAGTGATTAGTTTATGTGTTAGTTATAGTTTGTGCAACATAGGCGGCATTAATAGCCGGGGTTCTGTGTCCAAATACGCTCGCCCGTTTCGGGGTCAACCACTGCTTTTTGCAGTACACTGTACGGTATCGGGAACCAACGACGGGTCTCTGCCGTGTTCTTTACATACTGTATCTTCTCGAATTGCCCAAAGCGGATAAGGTCTCTGCGGCGGGCGTTCTCCCAACTCAACTCTCGACCGCGCTCTGCCAGAATACCTCCCGTGAGGTCAGCGGACAGCGTGGTGAACGCATCGGGGTATGCCGCATCGAAAGCGGCTACCGGGTCGGGTGAGTAGGCAAAGGTGCGCTTCTTCATATCGGTAATGTAAGCGTCTTCGATACCTGCCGCATTGTCCGTTCCGCCACGGAGTATGGCTTCTTTCTTCATAAGCAGCACATCGGCAAAGCGGAACAGAACAAAGTCGTTTTCCATATACTTGTATTTCCCCTCTTTGTCGAGTTCGTACTTGTACATCCGTGCGCCGTCCATACGGTCTGCTGCGTCCAACGACTCAATCTCTACATGAATGTCTATCGGGCGCGGCTTCTTGTCTTCGTCCAGAGCGTTCTCGTCGGTCATAACGGTGCCGTCTTCTTGGCAGAGCGGACCCAAGAACCAGCCCCATTGGTGTTCGTTCATCGTGCCTTTGCCCTCGTAGCCTGCACCACGCACATCATGGTCGTTGAATAGCGCCATATATTGCGGGCGTGCGCAGAACCCGTTCCAACAGTCAAGTTGCATATTGAAACGCTTTTGGAATTGGTAGTGGAGCGTAAGGAACTCAATGCGCAGTTTATTCTTGCAGGCATATTCATCGCGCTCGGGGTAGGTGGAGGTCAAGCCGTCTTCCACCACGGTGAAGATATTCTCGCGGCTACCTGCATTGTCTATCTTGTAGTTGGTGAAATAATCCGGCTCGATGATGTACGATGCTGACTCTATTACTTTGTTCGCACAGCGGATAGCGTTGGTGTAGAAATCTGCGGTCGTTTGGATGTTGATACCTACTTCCTCCAGCGGCTTGGAACCTTTCTTGCCGTTGTGTACATCGCAGGTGCGCTCTGCCGCCATTACATTCTCGGGCGTGCAGCCGAACGACTCGGCATTGAGATAGAGTTTTGCCAACAGGGTATAGGCGAAGCCTTGTGTGCAACGCCCGGCGTATAGACTGCGATTGGCGTCGTTTACTACCGCCATATTCGGTGCATTGCGTTCGAGCGTCGAAACCAAGTGCGCCCATACGACATACGGCTCCAGCAGTGCCTCGTTGCGGTCGGAGTAGTCCTCCATATAAGGGATGCGCCCAAAGGAGTCAAACAGCAGGTAGTAATAGTACGAGCGAAGCACTTCCAACTCGCCTACGAACTTGCCATAGGTCTCGGGCGACATACTGCTCTCGTTGGCGTAGAGCGTCTGCAGTAGGTTGTTGCAGAGTACAGACCCCGATACGGTGCAGTTCCATATGTTCTTAAATGCCTCACCGTACATGTTCCATTCGTGGGTGTTGAGGTATTTCCAATAGCCGCCGTCGTTCCAGTCGCCGCCTTTGCGGACAGGACACAGCCCCTCGTCTGCCGTTAGGGTGTTTACGCCCCAATAGCCCCAGTGGTCGTGCATGAAACGGAGGTCGGCGTAGGCTTGTCCTACCAGTGATACCACATTCTCTTCGTTCCGGAGCATAGCGTCCGTGGTCGGCTTGCCGAAGTTCTCTTCCTCGAGCATGTTGCAGGAGGCGAGCAGCAAAGAAATACTCAGTGCGCTCGGTAGTGCATATTTCAGTATGTTTTTCATTGCTTTAGTGTACATTATGCGTTTTGTATGATACTATGGGTTAGAAGAGGTTCAAGTTCACGCCAAAGAGGAACGAAGCCGTCTTGGGGTAGAAGTTGTTGATGTCCAAGCCCGGGTAGTCAATACAAGAAGTGTTGATTTCGGGGTCAAGTCCCGAGTAAGAGGTAATGGTGAATAGGTTCTGCCCCGTAGCGTAAATGCGCAACGAGCGTGCGTACTTGTTCTCCTTGAATTTGAAGGTGTAGCCTACCGTGATGTTGTCGCACTTTAGGTACGAACCGTTCTCGAG
>CAVFIY010000080.1:5166-8253 GCA_963622435.1 Bacteroides uniformis
AGTAGTCAGAGAAGTGGTTGTAGTCGGCGAACACCGCCCCGTTGTTCTTGGTAGGACCATTGCCCGATAGTACATCTTTGGCGAAGAAGTTGTAGTTGGTCGTCTTGTCCGTGCCGTCGGGTGTGTACATGAATCGGCTGGCGTTCAGCACTTTGTTTCCTATCACACCGCGCAGGAATATCGTAATGTCGAGGTCGCGCCAACGGACGGTGTTGTTCCACCCGTAGGTGACAGCGGGCTGTGCCGAGCCGAGGTTCTGCTTGTCCGCAGTAGTCGGTTTCGAGGTCGCCCCTCCGTATTGGTCTTCGTACATCCATTCGCCGTTCTTGTTGAAGCCCAAGAACTTGTATCCGTACCACTGTCCGACAATGCCTCCCTCGCGGAGTATCTGTGTGTAGGAGTCCGAGCCGTTGAACTTATTGCCGTAGAGGTTACCTTGCGGCGACTCGGAGTAGTTGAAGCCCTTGTCGGGGTCGGACAGTTTGGTGATTTTGTTCTCGTTCCAAGCCAGTGTCAGACTGCTCGACCATTCCCAATCTTTGGTCTTAACGGGTACGCCCGTAATGGCAAGTTCCACACCGTAGGAGAGCATCTCGCCTGCGTTGGCAAGCAGCGTTGTGTATTGATAGGGCGGGGTAGGCACCTCGTAGTACCACAGCAAGTCCTTTGTGTTGCGCACATAGCCCTCCAGACTACCATAGAGGCGGTTCTTGAGGAAGCCGTAGTCTATACCGATGTTGTACTCGTATTTCTTTTCCCATTTCAAGTCGGGGTTCACATTCTGCGTTACTTTGTAAGTGGCAGTCGGCTTGCCGTTGTAGTCAAATACATCGGATTTCGAGAGCAGTGCCACCGACATTAGACTTTGCCCGACATTGTTTCCCGTTACACCGAAGCCGACACGCAGTTTCAGTTCGTCGCACCAGGCTTGGTCTATCATAAAGTCTTCCCCTTTGATACGCCAACCCGCACTGACTGCAGGGAAGTAGCCCCACTTGTTGTTTGCGCCGAAGCGGCTCGACCCCTCTGCACGGATAGAAGCAGAGAGCAGATACTTCTCGTCGTAGTTGTAGTTCACACGCGCAAAGGCGGCAGCCAGAGCGTATGCGTTGCGCCACGAACTGACCGACAGGTAGTCCTTCGAGGCGTCGCCCTCGCCGATGGAGTAGTATTTGATAGACGGCATGACGAACCCTTTGTTCGAGGCATTCATTCCGTCGTCCATAAAGTGCTGATACGAGAAACCCGCTACGGCAACCAGGTTATGCCCGTTCCAACTGCCTGCATAGTCAATCGTGGCTTCGTAGAGTTGGTTGAGACTCATATCGAATTGACGGTTGGCCCAGTCGCTTGACTCTGCTTTGTTGGGGTCTGTTATTTGGTTGTTGTAATTGTGGTTGCGGTTGTCCCCCTCCTCGATAGCGGCAAAGGCGTTCACTTTCAGTCCGGGTACGGCTTTGATGTCCACCGTCGCTTTCAATGAGCCGCGGAAGTAGTTGCCGTCTTGGTTGTCGTCGCGTGCGTTGAGGTACTCGACAGGGTTGTATTGTCCCGAGTTGCCGGGAATGTAGTACGAGCCGTCTTCGTTGTAGATAGGCATAGTCGGGTTCAGTTGCGAAGCCATGGTGAAGTCGGCTGCCGAGTAGTTATTCTTGTAGTGCATGTAGGTAACATCATACTGCAAGCGCAGCCATCCGTTGAGTGCCTTTTGGTCGGCTGCCAGTTTGGCGGTTACCTCTTGGCGGCTGTTCTTCTTGGCAATACCTTGTGCGTCTTTGAAGTTCACCGATGCACGGTAGTTGAAGTTGCGGTGTGCGCCCGAGATGGCCAGGTTGTGGTTGTGCGTAATGGCGGCTTTGCGTGCCAAGGCGGCAGTCCAATCGGTGGTGGCACCTTGGTCTATGCCCGCCAATTTACCCTCTGTCGCCTCATTGAGCGAACGGAATTGGGCAGCGTTCGCCATACCGACACGGCTGTTTATCCACGCTACATTCACATAGCCGGAGTATTCGAGTTGGGTCTCTGCTTTGTCGCCAAAACCCTCCCCGCGCTTGGTGGTAATAAGGATAACACCGTTCGTACCGCGTGTACCGTAAATAGCCGCTGCCGAACCGTCTTTCAGCACATCCATCGAGGCAATCTCTTCAGGGGCGATGTTGTCGATATTGCTAGTCGGCACACCATCTACAATATAGAGAGGCGAAGAGCCGGTGCCTTGCCCCAGGGTGGAGAATCCTCGTATCTGAATGTTATAGCCTGTGGAGGTCGGGTCGCTGGTCGTGCGGCTGATATTCAGTCCCGCCACTTTACCTTGCAGCAAGCCGACGGGGTTGGATTTCACACCGGCGTTGAAGTCTTCGGCTTTCACGGATGCCACCGAGCCGGTAACCTCTTTCTTCTTCTGCGAGCCGTAGCCGATAGCCACTACCTCTTGAATCTGATAGGTGTCTTCCGCCATACGCACCACCATACCATTCTTGGCGGGGAGTGTCTGTGTGGCGAAGCCCATGTAACTGAATTGGAGAGAAGTGCCCTCTGCTACAGGGAGGGTGAAATGCCCGTCGAAGTCTGTTATGCTGCCCGAGGTGGTACCCACTTCCAGCACGCTTGCGCCGATGATAGGTTCTCCGGTGGACGCTTCTAATACTGTACCTGAGATTTGCGCTTGGACGGTTATGCTGCATAGCAGCCACACCGACAGCAATCCCATTAGGAGTACTTTGTGTTTCATCATTCGTAGTAGATTAAGTTAGTAGTTTATGTTGTGTTGTTGTGTGTCTTTCTTCGCAAGGGGGGCTATAGTTTCTATAGGCTTTATAGTCGCTATATATAGAGAGGCTATAGTTGCTATAGACTTTATAGTTACTATAGTTACTATAATTACTATAGTCACCATAATTGCTATAGAGTAATTGCTATAGAGGCTATCGTTTCCTCCTCGGCTACCCCGCTGTGTCGCCTTGCAGATTGTTGCTCAAAAACGACCGTTTTTGAGCAACAATTCTGCCCCCATATTTTATGAATTACTACTATTGCAATAAAATAAACAGGGGGTATCACATCCGGCAGCCTGGGGGCGTGGGTGTC
>CAVFIY010000081.1:0-8239 GCA_963622435.1 Bacteroides uniformis
ATCGCGATTGGCGCAGACAATCATGGCTTTCTGTATGCGGTCGGGGTCGTTGGCTACGGCTGCCGTATAGTGGTCGTGAATGTCGATGGTCAAGCGGTCGAGGCGGTCGGGTTCGCCGAGCAGCACCTCGAGTTTCGACATAATTTCTTTACTCCGCTTGATGTCCTCCCGAGTAGAACCCTCTTCGGCGCAGCGGCTGTAGTAGTCCTCTATCTCTTTGACTTTCTCGGTATTGAGCAGCACCTTGGCGATGCGGGGGTGGTACTTGATAGGCACGGTCAGCCCGTCGGCAACGGCTTGGTCCATGGTGTAGCGGTCGATTTCGGCACCGAAAGTCTGGTAGGTCTCGGCGATAGGCGTACCCGTGAAGCCGACGAAAGTGGCATGGGGCAATGCCTCGCGCAGCACTTGGGCGTAGGGCTTGGACACCACCGCCCGCATGTTCTCGTCGGCATCCGAACTGAACTTGATACGGCGGGACGCCTCTATCTGGGTGCGGTGCGCCTCATCGGAGAAGCAGATGATGTTCGAGCGGGTGTTGATACAGCCGATGGGGTCGTCCTTGCGGTCGCAGAACTTCTGGATGGTGCAGATATAGAAGCCACCGCTGTCGCGCAGGCTGAGTTCCTTACGCAGGTGGCGTCTGCTCTCCGCCACGCGTACCTCGCCGAGGTTGAGGAACTCGGTGGATTTGGTAAAGAGTTTCGCCCCCTGCTTCTGCAGGTCGTCGCGGTCGACTATCATCAGGATAGTGGGAGCGCCGAGGTCGGCGGTGCAGCGCAGGGCGAGTTGGCGGGCAAGGAACGCCATAGTATAGGTCTTGCCGCAGCCCGTAGCCCCGAAATAGGTACCGCCCTTGCCGCTCTTGCTCTTGACGGAACGGACAATGCTCTCACGGAGCAGGCGGGCGGCAAAGAACTGCGGATAGCGGCAGACCACCTCGCGCTCGTCGGCGTCGTAGTTGGTATCTTGGAAGCAGATATAGTCGCGGAATATCTCAAGGAAGCGGGCGGGGCGATAGACCCCTTGCACCATTGTCCGCACCTCGTCGAATGCGCCTGTCGCTACCTTGTCGCCGTCCTCGACCCGCCGCCACGCATAGAAATGCTCGTAGGGGGTGCGCACCGCCCCGAGGCGGGTCTTGACACCGTCGCTGATGCAGGCGAGCGGGCAGTAGTGGAGCAGCGTGGGGATGTCGCGCCAATAGCGGATACAGATCTGCTCCCATGCGTCACGAATCGTGGCATGGGCATCGGCGGGGTTCTTCAACTCCATGATGCAGACGGGGATGCCGTTGAGGTAGAGCAGCACATCGGGGCGGCGGCACTTGGTCTCGCCGTTGTTGGTATAGTCGATACTGAACTGATTGACGACACGGAAGATGTTACGCTCCGTCTGCTCGAAATCGATCGGGTGAATCATCATCGGCGTGCCGTCTTGGGCGACAAACTGCATACCGCCCACGAGCCACCCATAGACCTTATGGAGCGTGGCGAACTCGGAGTCGGCACCGACCAAACGAAGGGCATCGACTATCCGCTGCACATCATCGGCCGACAAAGCGGGGTACTGCTTGGTAAGAAACGCTATCAGGTCGTCCACAAACAAGACCTCGCGCCGACTGCTGCGGGCGATGTCGTCACCAAACGTATATTGCCAACCCTCGGCTTCGAGGTAGGCGATAAGAGCACTTTCGTAATCGGATTCGAAAAAAAACATTTTGTTCAATTAGGAATTAGGAATTTTATTTTTTGGGGAGGGTTGGGACGTTGTTGAGGACTTGCCAAGAGCCGGTTTTGTTGGAACCGATGCGGGTGAGAAGCCCCTCCTTGCGAAGACGATTCAACACCTTACGCACACCACTATCGGACATCTGCAACCGCTCCATCATCTCCGGAATAGTCATACGAGGCGACGCAGCAAGCAATTGCAACAAACGCTCCGAAGAGGTGGCCTTCTTTTTCTCTATTTTATTCTCTTCTACTGATATTTTATCCGCTACTTTATCCGTTACTCCTTCCGTTTTATCCGCTACTTTTTCCGTTTTATCCGTTACTTTATCCGCTACTTGTTGCTGTCGGAGGGTCTCTTGGATACTGTCGAGGAGGCAGTGGAGCATAAACTCGACGAAGCAGGTACTGTCGCCTGCGGCATCGGCACGGGCAATGGCGTTGTAGTAGTCGGCTTGGTGCGCCTTGACAATAGTCTCCACGGGCAGCCAAGCGAACAATCCGTTCCAACGACTCAACAATGCCGTCTGCCAATAGCGACCAATGCGCCCGTTGCCATCCATGAAAGGGTGGATAAACTCAAACTCGTAGTGGAAGACACAACTGCTAACCAACGGGTGTGTCGGCGTGGTGCGCACCCACGCGAAGAGGGCTGCCATCAGTTCCGGCACACGGGTATAGGGCGGCGCCAAATGGATACAGCGTTCGCCATCGAACACCCCGACCGAGTCGGTGCGGTATTGCCCCGCACGGGGGATAAGGCCTTGCATCATCAGCCTGTGCGCACGCAGCAAGTCCCGCTCCGACAAAGGGTCTATCTGCTGCAACAGTTGGTAGGCTTGCACTGCGTTCTTGACCTCGGCAATCTCATTAGGCGCCCCCAACACATGTTTGCCATTGACAATATCCGTTACCTGCTGCAACGACAAGCTGTTATGCTCGATGGCAAGTGATGAATGGATGGTGCGGATACGGTTCTCCTTACGCAACATGGGCGCGGGAGTGCGGTCGCCCATACGGGCATTGAGCGCACCCACCTGCTCGGAGATGTCCGCCACAAGATGCAGAATCAGGTCGGTGATATGGAACGGAGGAGCATACATAATTAGGAGTGAGGAGTTAGGAGTGAGTAGTGAGGAGTTAGGAATTGTTTTCAACAAGGAGGGAGCCGCGGATGAGGAGGGGACAGAGGCGGGAGAGTGTTGATTTCAACTCGGAGGCGATACGCTGACGCTCCAAATAACAAGCATAGATATCCACTATCTCACGCTGAATCGAAAGAGAGGGAATGGGAATGGATATTTCTTCCATAAGTGAATAATCAAAGGTCTGTCGAACACCCTGTGCAAAAAACTCTGCATATCTCTTAAATTCATCTCTCTTTAACCACATCGTAAGATATTCAGGAAGCAGCCTTTTCTCATCACACTTAAACACCTCGTATATAGGGGAACACACTGCATCTTCTTTTTGCAGATAGCAATGGAGCGCACCTGTCAAGACATTGTACAAAGGAGGAGCATAGCATATATCACCATAATGCAAGACCTTGTAATTGGTCAATTTCTCATTAGGGTCTTTCTGTGGTAATATGAAGCCATTCTGCCCTATTCCTAAAACTCTTTTTATTGCCCCGTCTGTGTTTTTTCTTTCTTTTTCGATATAGGCGCCGATGGGGGTGGAGGGGAGGGTGCGGCGGAGATTCTCAATATAAGCATCGCAGGTCAGTTTCAAATCGGACAAACGAGATTGGTACTGCTGCAAATTGTTCTGCATAGACAAATACACATCCACATACCTACGCTGCGTCGATAACGACGGGAGAAAGAGAGGAATATCACAGAAATCAGACCAATCGAAAGTCTCACGCGCACTACCCCACGAGTTAAAACGCGAATAGCGGTCGAACTCGGGGCGATTGAAATACATAAACAGATAGTCCGACAAAAGCAAATCGGGGCGGGTTACCTTAAACACCACATAAGAGGATGATACGATATAGGTGTCTTTCGATGTATTGTGAGCAAGGGTAATTTTTTCACCATTCCTCGATGTAACAGTCACATAGGCAAAAGTATCGGGGCGGACTACAATATACGGCGTGAGCGACACACCCATCATATCTGCCTTCGTTTCGATAAACTCTTTCTTGATAGATATGCCCTTTACATCCTCAAGCGTATACAGTCCTTCGGAGTTGCGCTCGTCCACCTGCTCTATCAAGTCGCCTATTTTGTATTTAGTCAATGCCATAGCGTATGTCTTGTTCTATACTGTTGTCTATTGGGCGTTTCGTCCATGTCATTCGTCAATCTTCCATTTAGTCAATGCCATAGCCTATGCCACGGAAGGCGTTCTCCAATAGGGTTTGCGACTGCTTCTCACGCTGCAGCAAAGCACGCATCTCCTCTTGGATGCGTGCCATCTCGCTGGGGTAGTCTATCTCCAAGTCGTGGTCCACGAACTCGATATACTTGCTCGGCACCAACGACCACCCGTTCTGCGCTATCTCGTCCATACCGACCGAGCGGTAGAGTTCCGGCACGGCAAAGCGGCTGCCGTCGGTGCCCTCCGCCTGCCATGCGTGGTAGATATCCGCCACACGCTGAATCTGCTCGGGCGAGAGGAGGACTTTCTTCTTCTGCTCGTTCTTAACGGCGTTCTCCGTCCATGTACGCAAGTCCATAAACAAGACCTCGTGGCGGCGGTCACGCAACAGGCGGTCGTGGTACTTGCCGCCCTGTTTATTCTGATTAAGTATCCAAAAAGTGACGCTGATATCGGTGGAGATAAACAACTCGCGCGGCAGGATGATAATCGCCTCCACCTTATCGTTCTCAATCAAGCGGCGGCGGATAGCGACCGTGTCGTCATCGCCCAACGCCCCATTAGCAAGCAGGAAGCCCGCCACGCCCTGCAAGGGCTTGAGATGGGAGAGGATATGGAGTATCCACGCATAGTTGGCATTGCCCGACGGAGGGATACCGTAGTCCGTCCAACGGCTGTCGTGCGCAAGGTTGTCGTCCCACCAGTTCTTCAAATTGAACGGCGGGTTCGCCATAATATAGTCGAAATACAAGCCGCGGTGCAGGTCGTTGGCAAAAGTGGATTCGCTCTCCGAGCCGAGGTTGTGGCTAATGCCCCGCAAAGCAAGATTCATCTTCGCCAAACGCCATGTGGCCGCCTCCTTCTCCTGCCCATAGACATTGATACGGCTGATGTCGCCCTGCTTGGCACGCACCAACTCCGTAGATTGAATGAACATACCGCCCGAGCCGCAGCAAGGGTCGTAGAGCGTGCCGTCGAAAGGCTCAATGACCGTAGCGATGAGCTGGACAATATCGTGCGGGGTATAGAACTCGCCCTCCTCCTTGGTGGCATTGACAGCGAACTCTTTCAAGAAATACTCATACACGCGGCCGATGAGGTCTTTCTCCTCGCCGAACGTCTTATGGGAAATTTTATTGACCTCGTCGACAATGCGTTTCATATCGTTCGCACCGAGGTTGCGCGTAGTGAACGTACCACGCACAAAGCAACCGCGCAAGGCAGGCGTGGTATCGGCTATCGCCTGCAACGCCGTATCGAGCGCCACATTGAGTTCGGAAGGCGCCGTATTGATAAGCGTCGACCAACGCGCCTCGGGCGGGAGGCAGAACGTGCCGTCCGCAAACGACGGGTCGTCGAAGAAAGCCGCGACAATCGCCTCGTCGTCGGGGTCAAGCCCCTCCGCACGGAGTTTGGACTTAAGCACTTGCACGCCGTCCTCGTACTTCTCACCGAGGAAACGCAAAAAGACAAGCGTCAACATCATATCACGCTTCTCGAAGAACGAGCCGGAGTTCTTCGCCTGCCGCAATATATCACGGCACTTAAATAGAATCTGTTCGAGATTCAGTTTTTCTTCTGTTGTTTTTTTGGGCATATTTTTACTGAAAAAAGGAGCATTCTCTTGCTCGGAAATTACAAATTAAGAATCGTAGGATTGCAGATTTTAATAATCATGCGGTTTTTGGGTTTAATGTTCCATTGTACTTGCCAAATCTCGCCCGTGCGAGTGTCGAATTTAAGAAAAGTGTGCAAAGAGCATGGCATTCAAAAATAGCGCAACGCAACAAAAGGGAAATAGGGTCTCATGCAATGTATTATTAGAATGCTCCTACAAAAGTACAACTTTTTTTGCATGATAGAAAATATGGATAGAACGATTGCGCAAGAGTGTTTTTTTTGAACAAAAATTGCTAATTTCGCAGCGACTTACAATTCCCCATAGGTGAGAGAACAAAGAACATAGAACAAAGAGCAAAGATTTTTTAATTATCTAATTTCCAATTATTTAATTAATTTCAGATTTCAGATTTCAAATTTCAGATTTCAGATTTCAGATTTCAAATTGTTGGTAACTGAAACGCCTTAATCCTCAAATCCTCAAATCCACAACAACTTTATAAACTTTCACACTTTCACACTTTCACACTTTCACACTTTCTCACTTTCACACTTTCACACTATCATGGAACATAAGATAATTCTCATCACGGGTGCCTCGTCGGGCTTTGGCAAGGCCATGGCTGCGCGGTTGGCTGCCGCTGGACACACCATCTATGGCACCAGCCGCCGAGCGCAAACATCGTCGGCCGACTGCACCATGCTGACCATGGACGTAACCGACCGCGCGTCGGTCGAAGCCGCTGTGCAGCAAGTCGTTGCCGCCGAAGGCCACATCGATGTGCTGATAAACAACGCTGGCATGGGCATCGGCGGAGCGGTAGAACTGGCCACCGACGACGAAATCGCCTTGCAAATCGGCACGAATCTGCTCGGCACGGCGCGTGTCTGCTCGTGCGTGCTGCCTCACATGCGCCAGCAACGCAAAGGGCTGATTATCAACATCAGTTCGATTGGCGGCGTGTTTGGCATTCCGTATCAAGGCTGGTACTGTGCGTCGAAATTTGCCGTCGAAGGCTACAGCGAGGCGTTGAATCTCGAGGTGGCGCAGTTTGGTGTGCGCGTGGTGTTGGTCGAGCCGGGCGACTTCAATACGGGCTTCACCAGCAACAGACGCATCTCGGCGGCTACGCAGGCCGATGCCGACTATGCACCGTCGTTCGCACGCGTGCTGAAACACATCGAACACGACGAAACGCAAGGCGGAAATCCCGATTATCTGGCACGCAAGATGGTGAAAATTGTGGCAGCGCGCCGCCCGCGGTTGCGCTACGTGATTACGCCCGATTGCACCGAAAAAATCTCCGTCGCCCTATCGAAACTGATGTGCGGCCGCCACTTTCAGGCACTTTTGCGCCGCTTCTACGACGTGTGAAAATGCCAATTTCATACATTCCACTTTTTCGTTCGATGTTTTTTTTGTAATTTTGCGGTGGCAAAAAATTGAGCAACCCAACAACGCATGGCGCGAAAAGTCAAATTTCATTACAATCCCGACACGCTCTCGTACGAGAGGGTGCCAACCACCTTCTTGGGCGTGCTGCAGAAGATGGGACTTTTCCTACTGACAAGCGTCTGCTTTGGCATCGTCTTCTGCGTGCTGTTCGTCTATTTTGGCGAATCGCCGCGCGAAAAACAACTCGCCTCCGAAAATGCCCGCATGAAGACACAATACAAACTGCTCGAACGCCGCATGGACGACCTGCAAACCATTCTCGACGACCTGCGCCAGCGCGACGACAATCTCTACCGCGTCATCTTGCAGGCCGACCCCATACCCGACGGCGTGCGGCGCAGCGCACTCGGCAACAATCGCCGCTACGACGACTTTGCCGACATGACCAACGCCTCGCTGCTCACCGAAGCCACCAAACGGGTCGACGACCTCACAAAACAGATATACATACAGTCGCAATCGTACGACGAAGTGGTGGGCTTGGTAAAAGTGAACGACCAAAAACTGCGCAATATCCCAGCCATACAGCCCGTGCTCAACAAAAACCTGAAACGCATGGCCTCGGGCTACGGCGTGCGCATCGACCCCGTGTACCACACGCCACGCTTTCACGCTGGCATGGACTTCACCGCACCGACTGGCACCGACATCTACGTAACAGGCGATGGCGTGGTCGAAACGGCGGGCTGGCGACAAGGCTACGGCAACTGCGTAACCGTCGACCACGGTTTTGGCTACGTAACGCTCTACGCACACATGCACAAAATCGGCGTGCGCAAAGGACAAAAACTGACACGCGGCGACATCATCGGCGAAGTGGGCAACACTGGCAAATCCACAGGACCGCACCTGCACTACGAAGTGCGCTTCCACGGAAAACCCGTTGACCCACGCAACTACTACTTCCTCGACCTCTCGCCCGAACAATACGACGAAATGATACAACTCTCGCAAAACGCCGGACAGATGTTTGATTAGAAATTAGTAGCAAGATATAAGACACAAGTAGCAAGATAAATTTAGCGTGAAAGTTTGAAAGTATAAAAGTGTGAAAGTAGGGGCGCATTATATGCGCCCGAAAATTCAATCATTCAATGATTCAGTG
>CAVFIY010000082.1:0-8221 GCA_963622435.1 Bacteroides uniformis
AATAAACGCCCCTTATGCAGGGGCGTTTATTAATTCCATATATCTCTTTCATAAAATTCGGAATGCTTTCTCCCTGAAATTCAGAAAGCCTTTCCTCCAACCCATCACCCCCCTAACAACAGGGTAACATCAGGGAAAGAACAGGGAGACTGTACTGCTGTCTGCTTACGAAATACTATCCTCTTTCAGTAAGAAATCGAACAAGCCGACTATCTGTATTCCCTCTTCGTTGTAATGGGATATATAATGGTCGCCTGCAATAATTACCTTGCCGAAGTTGTCGGGCAAATGCAGTAGGGGGCGTTGCTCCTGTTGGGTCTTCGCACTGTCGGGGAGCATATAAGCAGACTGGATATAAATGCGCTCCGACCCTCTGTTTACGACAAAGTCCACTTCCAATGTCTTACGCCGAGTCTTGTCGTTGCTGTCCTTTTCAAATGTATAGACTGCCCCTACATCCACCGAGTAGCCACGCATGCGTAACTCGTTGTACAGCACATTCTCCATGATGTGATTGAACTCCACTTGTCGGAAATTCAGCACGGCATTGCGTAGCCCCAAGTCCTCAAAATAGTACTTGGTTTCCGTGCCGATGTATTTGCGCCCCTTGACATCATATCGCAGCGCCTCGTTGATAATGAACGCATTCTGCAAGTACTCCAAGTATCGGCGTATCGTGGTGTCTTTTATGTTTATCTTCTCCTCCGAGAGAAAAGTGTTGGCTATCCGCAGCGGGTTGGTGCTGGAGCCGATACTCGATGCCAGTACCTGTATCAGCCGTCGCATGCCCTCTTCGTTCTGTAGGTGGTTGCGGTCTATCACATCCCGCAGATAGGTCGTCTCGTACAGTTGCTTGAGGTACTGCTCTTTCTCCGACGGGGTAGCCATCGTATATACTTGCGGTAACCCGCCGTAGGTGTAGTACTGGTGCAGTGCCTCCTCTTTGTTGCCCCCCGCTGCCGCATAGTACTCCGCAAAACTCAACGGGTGGACATGTATCTCCCACCCGCGTCCGCGGAACTCCGTCACGACATCGCTACTGAGGAACTTGGAGTTGCTGCCTGATACATACACCTCTACATTGGGCGTGTGCATCAGGCTCAACAGCACACCGACAAAGTCCTCTACCAGTTGTACCTCGTCCAGGATGACATAATGCACTTTGCCGTCCTGTTTGATTTGTGCATCGATATGGGAGAGTAGGGTGTCGGGATTGGTGAGAGCCTGATTGCGGCGGTCATCCAGTGAGATACATATAATATGGTTTTCCGCTGTCCCGTGGTCTAACAGATACTGTCGGAAGATGTTGAACAGGAGAAAGGACTTGCCGCAACGGCGAATACCGGTTACTATCTTCACCATTCCGTTGCCTTGCCCATTGATGAGCCTCTGCAGATATTGCTTGCGTTCAAATTGCATAAGAGGGGAGTTATTTCTGTGTCTTGTCACATATTTTCCCCGCAAAGGTACGCTATTTCGTACAATCCTGCAAGTAAAATACCCGAAAACTACCCAAACAGGGTAGAAAATATGTGTATTTCCACAGATTTTATCCCCTGTGTATACACTTTCTTAACATTCTGCGGCGAGTATAGCCCCCGTATACACATAAACAGGGTAGAAAATATGTGTATTTCCACAGATTTTCTCCCCTGTGCATACACTTTCTTAATATTCTGCGGCGAGCATAGCCCCCGTATATACATAAACAGGGGCGAAAATATGTGTATTTCCACACATTTTCGCCCCTGTCTGCTATAGATAAGGATTATTGACGAGGTGAGGCAGCGGATTGAGCATCCACGGGACAGTTGTCCTTCGCCGAGTGCGTGGCAGCGTCCGCAGCAGGCGTCTCGCACGCCTCTACGGGGGCAGTGGTGGCGGGCTTGCCTATCTTGGCAAACGCTTTCTGCAAGGTCGGCACATCGGTCTTGTTCGCGTCGTAAGTAACAAGCACCGTCTTTTTCTCGAGGCTGCACTGAATATCCCGCACGCCTTTCTCGTAGGCGATGTTGTGCATAATCTTGTCAATACATCCCTGGCAGTGGAGGTCAACATAGAACAGCACTTGTTGGGGATTGGCTTTGGCATACGCCCGCTCGGCGCACCACATCATCGGCAGCCACGCCAGCATAAAAATAAGAAGTCGTTTCATATACTTTTGATTAGTAACTGTTTCTGCGAGAATAGATAAGTATCCTTGTTGATAATTGATAAGTATCCTTGTTGATAAATGTATCTGTGTAATATAGATTACCTAGGTCAATACCCTAACCGCTGCCTGGGGGCGTGGGTGTCCTCACCCGCGGCGGCTCGTCAGAGCCGTTTGACTGTGCTTTGCCAACTAGTTCAACTAGTTTCCCTAGATTCAACTAGTTTGACCATTCTCTGCCCTCCCCTCCTTTGAAGGAGGGGTCGGGGGAGGTCTTCACTCCTCCCTCTCGAGTGCCCAGCGGAAGCCCAGGTATATCTTCCACCCCGTGGTGGGCGCCCACGCCATCGAGGCGTCGAACCCCTGCTCGAACGGCATCTCCGCCCCCAGCACGGGCGTACCCTGTCGGAAGTTGGTCATATTCTCCGCCCCGAGGTAGATACTGCAGGTGCGGAAGTTCTTGGTTATCTGCGCCATCAGTTGCGGATACCACTTGTAGTATAGGTCGCCGTTGCGCTCTTGATACTGCGTCGAGCCGAGTTGCCCAAGCAGCAGGTCGTTGAACCCGTCGGGCATGCGCCCCCCGCCGTTGAACTGCGCCGTGAAGTCGAACTGCCATTTCTTGAGCGGCGTTTGGTAACTCGTGGTTATCAGTCCTTTGAATCGATTGGTCAGTGGCTTGAGGCGCAGCACCTGCTCTCCTGCGGCGTTGAAAGTCGTCTGCCGTGCGTCTGTGAAACGGAACGCCGCCGTCAGTGTCCAGCCCCGCAGCACCTCCATCGTCGCCTCTATCTGTGCATTGTGCGCGTACGATTTTCCCCCGACATCCCGTAGGTTGTAGAACGACACCCCCTGCGTGGAGCGGTCGTAATCCGCCACCAGCGCATTGAGGAAATGCGTGTAGTAGTACTCCACCGTCAGTTGCAGTTCGCGGCTCGCAATGGGGATGTAGAAAGTGCTGCTCACGCCTGTATTGAGTGCCTGCTCCTGCTGCTCACGCCCGTTCTCGAAGTGCATGTGGCGGTGCGACGGCAGGAACGAGGCGTTGTCCGCCAGTAGGTTCGGTGAGCGGTAACCCATGCCCACGGAGGCACGCAGCGACCACCATTCCCATGGCGAGTAGCGTATATTGAGGCGCGGCGTGGCGAAGAACGCATAGCGTGTCGAGTAGTCCGACCGCAGCCCCGCCACCAGCGAAAGCCGCTCGCCGACTTTGAGCGTGTACTCGGCGAACAGCCCCGCCGTCAGTTCGCGGCGAGAGAAGTCCATGAGCCTGGGCGATGTGATAGTGTCGAGCAGTGTCTCCGTGTAGCCGTCGTAGTTCACCGACACGCCCGTCGAGAGTTTATGCTCGATGTCCCCCTGCGTGCGCACTTGCCGCCAGTTCTTCTCGAATATTGTGTTGAGGTACGCATTGGTCTGCGCCGCATCCCAGAGGCGTGCGCCGTAGGTGTTTTGCTGATTGTGGTATGAAGCCGAAGCGATGATGCCCAGCGAAGTGCCATGCACGGGGTCGAAGATGATACCGTTTTTCACGAACCCGTCCACCCGATAGGTGCGGAGGTCGATGCGGTACGGGTCTGCCTCATCCGCAGAGGTCATCTGCCCGCCCCGCCGATGGTCGTACAGCCCCCGCACGAGGGCTTGGAAGATGTAGCCGTCCTGCTTGTAATACCAGCGGTTGGCGAGGTTGGCGTTTTGGCTGTGGGGCATATCCGCAAAGCCGTCTTTGTTCTCGTCCATCGAGAGAAAGCCTTGCTCGTAATGCGCCATCAGCCCTGTGGCGAGTTCCGCACCGGGCTTGGCATGGCGCAAAGGAATAGACCACCCGCCCTCTATATTCACTTCGGGGTGGAGTTCGGTATTGAGCATCGCATTGATAGACAGCGGTTTCTGCGTCTGCGGCTTCAGGTATTCGACATTTATCTGCCCCGTCGTCGCCTCGTAGCCGTTGATGACGGACGACGCACCTTTGCTCACCTGTACCGACTGCATCCAAGTGCCGGGTATGTACGACAGCCCGAACGACTGCGCCAGTCCCCGCACCGCAGGGGTGTTCTCCGTGAGCAACTGCACATAAGTGCCGCTCAAGCCGAGCAAGCGTATCTGTTTCGCCCCCGTGGCAGCGTCGGCGTATGCCACATCCACCGATGGGTTGGTCTCGAATGCTTCGCTGAGGTTGCAGCAGGCGGCTTTGAAGAGTTCGCCTGTGCCGAGGGACTGCGTGTCGAACGCCGAGAGCCTACTGCGCAGCACCGCCATTTGCCGCTCGGTGATCGTTACCTCGCCGAGTACGAGGTCGCTCACGAGTACAATGGTCAGCGGCTGTGTACCGTTGATATATGTGGTGTCGTTGTGGTAGCCCATATAGGAAACAACGAGCATTCGGCTGCTGCGGTCTAGTGGAATGGAGAACTGCCCCGCCGCATCCGTGGTCGTACCGAGAATAGTCGTGCTGTGTGTGGCTGTGTCGTGTGTGGTTGTACTATGTGTGGGTGCGCTATCTATGGTAGTACTGTGCGTGGTTATACTATGTGTGTCGCTCGCCCAATAGACATTCGCCCCCACCAGTGTCTCCCCCGTGTCATCTAGCACCGTCCCCTTTATCATTCTCCCGGTCTGCACAGCCCCATCTGGCACCACCCCTCGTATGTCCGCCAACACCGAGAATGATATAATAAGGAGAAGAAATGTAACAAGAGTTCTGTACATACAACACTAATACTATTGCCTGTGCTTGAGAATGTACCCTGTCCGCTGCCTGGGGGCGTGGGTGTCCCCACCCGCGTCGGCTCGTCAGAGCCGTTTGACCCGCTAATGCTCTAGCCAATCTAGCCAATCTAGCCAATCTAGCCTATCTAGAGTATTTAGCCACTCCCCTCCTTTGAAGGAGGGGCGGGGGAGGTCTTTCTAGTTTCTGCCCTCCCCTCCTTTGGAGGGGCCGGGGGAGGTCTTACCCCATCGCCCCGTTCACTTGCAGCACTTGCCCCGACACATACGACGCCAGGTCGGACGCGAGGAACAGTGCCACTTTGGCGACCTCTTCGGGTTGTCCTGCCCGCCGCATGGGGATAAGACTGACGAACTGATGCAGTGTCTCTTCGGGCAGGGCGGCAGTCATATCCGTTAGGATAAAGCCGGGTGCGATGGCGTTAGCCCGCACGCCGCGGCTGCCCAGTTCTTTCGCTGTGGACTTCATCAGGGCGATGATACCGGCTTTCGATGCAGCGTAGTTGGCTTGCCCCGCATTGCCGTTCAGCCCCACCACCGACGACATTGAGATGATAGACCCGCTGCGTTGGCGCACCATGAGGGGCGTCACGGCGTGGGTGAAGTTGAAGACGGACTTGAGGTTCACTTGCAGCACCTCGTCCCATTGTTGTTCCGTCATGCGCATGAGCAGCGTGTCGCGCGTGATACCGGCGTTGTTGACGAGTATGTCTATCTTGCCGAAGTCTGCCACCACTTGTTCCACTACCTGGTGTGCAGCAGCGAAGTCGGCAGCGTCGCTGAGGTATGCGTGGGCTTTGCGCCCGAGTGCGCGTATCTCTTGGCAGACCTGTTCGGCAGGTTCGCTGCTGACGATATAAGTGATTGCCACATCGCAGCCCTCATGTGCAAAGAGCATGGCTATTTGCCGCCCGATGCCTCGTGCCGCCCCGGTAATAAGTGCAGTCTTTCCTTCCAGTAATGCCATAGGGGAGTAGTCGAAAGTTGATAGTTGAAAGTAGTTTAGAGTTGATAGTCGAGAGTTTAGTGCAGAGTAAGTCGAGAGTTTAGCGCAGTTTAGAGTAGTTTAGAGTTTAGTGCAGTTGAGAGTAATGTCAAATAATGCGCTAGACCGTCTAGCCTATCTAGAATATCTAGCCCATCTAGCCCATCTAACCTATCTAGAATATCTAGCCGCCCCGAACATCCGGCAGCCTGGGGGCGTGGGTGTCCCCACCCGCGTGAGCCGCAAGGCTCAGTTGACTATGCTTTGCCAACTAGATACAACTAGTCGCCTCACCCGCGTCGGCTCGTCAGAGCCGTTTGACCCGCTAATGATCTAGCCCATCTAGCCTATCTAGCCTATCTAGAGTATCTAGCCACTCCCCTCCTTTGAAGGAGGGGCGGGGGAGGTCTTTGAGGTTCTCACTCCTTCAGCGGAATCACCCCCGTCGGCCGCATGATAGTGTACCGCGTCATCTCCTGGTTCGACTCGAACCCGACGCCGATGATGACGGAGTTCTCTCGTGTGATGCGTATGGTGGAATCCGAATAGACCCGTTCGTCCTTTTGGCTCCAGAAGAGCAGCGGTGTCTCGAATATCTCCCCCTCTTGATTGACCGCATGCACATTCCCCTCGAGCCGCCATATCTGCGCCTCCTCGTCGTAGCGGGCGTAGTCCGACCGCAGCGAGGCGTTCACCTCCAGTTCCTCATCGAATTTCTCGATGTATATGCCTTGCGGGAAGTCCCAGTACGGGGGCTTTGCTTTGTCGTATATCTGCCACCGCCCTGCGCTGATGCGGTAGCGGGTGATGCCCGAGTCGGAGATGAGGGTCGTTACCTCGTTCGCATCGAGCATCGGCACGCTGCTCCGCTCTGCCAGCACCTCCCGCTGTATCTTCACTTCGTTCTTGCGGCACGAGGCGAGCAGCACAAAGAGCAAGCAACAAACCATGCACAGTGTACGATGACATATACACTGTGCATGGACTTTTCTATGCGAATAACGCGTGTTCAATAGAAGAATAGCGGGGTTCTACATCGGCGCAAGCCGCCGTCGGTTGCTTACTGTGCAGCGCGGCGAACGGTGCTCTCGCCTATCCAGCCGCCGACGAAGAATGTCGCGCCGCTGAACTCGTTCGGCAGGTCGAACATCTCCTCTTTGGTGGGGAAGTACTTGCTGTAGGTGGCGATTAACTTATCTGCGTCGGCAGCGCATGCGGGATCGACGCGCTTTGCCTGTACGAACTTATCCACGGCAGCCCAGAAGACGGTCTTGTTCAGTATGGCAGCCTTGGCAGCGGGGTAGTCGGCGGTCGAGTACGGCTGCGAACCGGCGTAGCAAAGACCTATCAGCAGGTAGCAACGCCCTTGGTCGGGTTTCGCATCGAGCGAGCGACGGGCATAGACGCGTGCCTGCGGGTAGTTCTTCAGGTTGTTGTAGTAGATAGAAGCGATGTTGAGCAGGTAGTCGGGTATGTCCTCGTCGTTCTCGTCGAGTGCTTGCGCACGCGAGATAGCCTCCTCGTAGTAGTTGATAGCCGTGCGGTAGTCGCCTTTCTTGGCGAACATCTTCGCGCAGCCGGCAGCGGACTCCTCGGTGGGTTGCAACTTGTGTGCGCCCTCGCAGGCAGCGAAATAGACATCCGATTCGGTGCAGTGTACACGCTTGTAGAGTGCGGCAATCTTGGTGAGCATGTCGAGGTTGTCGGCGTTGGCGGTTACGACTTTGGCGTATATCTCGTCCATCTTGTCGCAGTCGGCAGCCCCCGAAGCGGCGAACAGCCCGTCGGCGTATTCTTTTTGGCGAGCGGCGATCGACGCACGCTTGTTGGCGGTGTTAGCGGCTTGTTCGCTCAGGTAGCCTGCGGCTTTCTCGTAGTCCATGATGAACTGCTCCCCGTATTGGTTGGGGTCGGATTTATAGACATTGTACGATACCTCCACCAGTTTGGCGAGTACGGCATCTTGGCTCTTCACGCCCATACCGTCCACCGATTGGCGCAGCCACTCGAGGGCAGGGAGTTTGAGTGCGTCCTCTTCGAAGTACTCGCAGTAGTCGAGTGCTTTCTGCCCGAGGATGTATGCGGTCGGGTACTTGGGGTCGTCGCCGAAGTACTTGATGCGCTTGTCGTGCATCTCGAGAATGAGTTGGCGTATCTGTGCCTTCTCCTCGGCGGTGGCGGCGTTTTTGTATTTCCAGTCGAGTATCTTTCCGCCTTGGGTGTAAATAGCCTTGTTGGCGTTCGGGCAGGTCTGATATACCATCCACCACGGGTCGTATGCGTCGGCATACTGTTTGTTTTTTACACTCTCGTTGAAGAGCGATACATTGATGATACAGTCTTCTGTGATAGTG
>CAVFIY010000083.1:0-8190 GCA_963622435.1 Bacteroides uniformis
AGGTCGTAACTTGCCATAAAGGCGAGGTAGTGCCGCAGCGTCTGATAGGGGTGGTACTGCTTGGCGTTGAACGAGTAGAGTGCCGTTACTGCCCCTTTCACTTGCTTATCCGCAAAGCCGTAGGCGATGTATTCGTTCGTGAACCAGTGCTTATTCTGGTTCGCCGTTGTCATACCGCCCACGCGCACACGGCAGCCCTCCTGCTCATTGTAACTGAATGTAGTGAATATGGGGCCAAAGTCCCACTTGCTCGAGTCACGCTTCGAGGAGGTGGGGATAAACATACAGAGCAGGTCTTGCGCCGTATAGACCAGCCGCCGGAATTTCGGCACGCGCATCAGTTCCACCTGCAGACTATCCACCACCGTCTCTTTGCGGGTCAGCCCAATCGGGCGCAGCGTGTCCCAAGCCGTCTTCGGCACTTTCGCTGCCTCGGGTAGCGTAATCTCCGAGCCTGCCATTACAAACAGGCTGTCGGGTATCGGTGCGTCCAATTCATAGTGTTTGAAGTGGCGTGTCTGGCGTGCGTAGATGTTGTGCCGCGACTTTTTGCTGACCGCAAAACGGATGTGCGTATTGATTTCTTTCGATGCCCAGAGCCCGTTCTCTAATTGATAGAAGGTCTCCGATATGCTCATATAGTTCACCCAGTTCAGATTGATATGCGGCGGAATGTTTATCTTGTATCGCTTCAGTGCGTAGGTCGAGTCCGCCACGATGTAGAGGTGTCCCGTAAAGCCGAAGCTCTCGCTATTGACCGGCACGAACGCCAAATCGATACACGGCGTATCGTCCACCAGGAGGGTATCCATGATGTAGTAGTGGTAGTAGGTGACGGCTATCGACGACGAGAGCGGACTGACGAATCGATTGAGCAGCAGGTTTATGTCGTTCGAGAAGATGTTCACCGGCTGGAAGAGTGCATTCACATTGTTGTAGATGCCGCCGTTGTCGAACAGTTTGTCCAACCCTTCCCAGCGTTTGGCTCGCACCACCCGCCGTTCCTTGCGGGGCGACGCCTGCACATACTCGTCCGCCATGGTCTCACGGAGCGACACGGTCAGTATCGAGGTCTGATTGGCCTGCTCCACCGCCTTATCTTTCGCCAGCACCACGCTGTCCACGCGAATCAGCGTGGTGTCCCTGCCGAGTGCCACGCTGTCTATCTGCACCCTGCCGCTGTCTATCACCAGCACGCCGTCTTCGAGCAGCATCGTGTCGGTGTAGTTATAGAGGAAGAGGAAATCTCGCCAGAAGGCGTTCTTGTTCAGGTTGTAGTCGAACGGCTCTATCGCCATGACCAACTTCTCGTAGGTGTCGGCTTTGTACGACACGCTCCGCCCCACCCGATTCTTGTCCTTATTGGCAATCACATTCTTAATCAACTCCACGGCTGGATTGCCTTTGCGCCGATAGTGTTCCCGCTGTCGCTTGGGCTTGACCACCACATCTTGCAGCGCATACACCTCCGGCTCCATAGGCACAAACACCTCCGTCGCCTCGCCGGGCTTCACGGTGATGACCTTTCTCTTATAGCCCACCATTTGGAAATAGAGCGTAATCAGCCCCTTGTCGTTCTCGAGTGCGAAGTTGCCGTCCAAGTCCGAAGTAGTGCCGATAGATGTCCCCGCAAACACAATCTGCACAAAGGGCATCGTCTCGCCGGTGTTCACATCCACCACCGAGCCCGTCACGCGCGTTACGCTTGCCGCAGCCGTCATGCTCAAGCAGAGCAGGAGCAGTGCCGATATACTATGCAGAAGTCGCCTGTTCATTCTCTATCGGGCGATGTGGGGATGGTTTTCAGGTTCATATTGGCGTCCAGACCGTACACTACCTCGGCGGCTTGCATTGCTTCGCAGTCGAAGCAGTATGCCGAATCCAAGCCCGAGTAGGTTATTCCGCCCAAGTCGAGCAGGCTGTGGAACAGGTACATCGTGGAGAGTTTCTTCTCTCGATTTGCCGCCATTGCCGCCACCTTTTCGGGGTGCTGCGCCCGATAGGTCGGCGAAGTCCAGACGAAGAGCGGCACATGGTATTCGTAGTACGACCCCGAATAGGTGCCGTGCATCAGCATATTGCGGTCGTCGTCGAGCAGGTTCTCGCCGTGGTCGGACACATAGACCACCACCGCCGACCGCCCTGTCTGCTCCACTTGTTGCAGTATGCCGTCGAGGAAGTAGTCCACAAATCGTATCGAGTTGTCGTAGGAGTTGATGAATATCGATTTCATGTTGCGGTACGCCACCATGTTCTCCGCTTTCGTATTGCGCCATACCAACCCCTGCGCTTGGTCGTCGATATCCACATTGTCCGACAGCAGTTCGCTGATATTCAGCCCGTTCATGTCGGGCGTGAAGTACTGGAACCCGTCGGGGTAGCGCGACGAGTACTTGAAGTGGCTGCCCTTGGTGTGCAGCACGATCATTTGCCGCTCGTTGTTCTGCCGCAACACTTCGTTGAGCGGCGTCCAGAGCATGGTATCCACATCCAGCCCCGACAGCCCGACTGTCTTGTAGTCCCGATAGTCGCAAGTGGCGGATATGCGTTGTAGGAAGTGGTTGTTGAAACTCTGGTCTGCTATCCATGCCGTCTTGTAGCCTGCCTCTTCGAATGCCTCCACCACCGATTTCTCCTGCATGTAGCGTCCTTTGTTTTCGGGCGTGGCGGGCGAGAGCATAAACGGTACCGATACGGTTGTCAGGTTGGCCATGGAGTAGCAACTGTCGAACGCCACCACCTCCGTGCCGCGTGCGCAGAGCAGCGGCGAGGTCTCACGCGGGTAGCCGTTCCGCTGCCAGTGGTCGTAGCGCGATGTCTCGCCTATCACCAGCACCACCAGTGTCGAGTCGTTGCCCTGCAGCGGCTCTATGCCGAATCGGAAATCCGCCAGCACTTTGTTGTGTTGCCGAATGTCGTACGCCATATCGCTCAAGTGGTAGAGGTGCAGTAGGAAGTTTATCGGGCAGACCTTTTCCGCTCCCGCCCAAGCAGTCGGACGGGTGTCGCTCTGCGTCACCTCGAATTCGTTGCGGAACTTCGGTGTCAGGCGGAGTGCCACGATGTTCACCTCGAAGAACAGCAGTATCGCCACCAGGGCTATCATACGCTGTTTAAGCGGGGCTATATACTCTTGGGTGATATATTTGCGGTTCAGTGCGGCGTATGTACCCCATATCAGGACGAACACTATCGCCGCCGGCCAGTAGGTACTGCACAGTTCCAGGAACTCTTGTTTGGTCGATTTCAGGCAGGTGAATACGAACAGCAGCGAGGTGGTGGCTTGGTACATAATGAGGTGTACCGTTTCCACTACGGCGAATACAAACGACAGTGCCGCCACTCGGAAGAATGTGCGTCGGCGGAACAGGCACAGCCCCACTGCGTAGAACAGCACGCTCACCAACAGATAGACCGCCCGTTGCCCAAAGGTCAGCAGGTCGGTGGCGATGCACACGCCTATCAGGTTCGGCAGCAGCAGGAACAGCAGCAGAACGCCGATTACTATCTTCTCGGAGGGCTTCATCTCTCTTTAATTAACAATTAACAGTTAACAATTAATATGCAGGGGAATTGACCTGCTAGTTTATCTAGATTGGCTAGATTGTCTAGAATATCTAGTTTTCAAAGCATTGTGCATTGTGAATTGTGAATTGTGCATTGTGCATTGCTTATTGTCAGTGGCGACACGCCACAATTGTGCATTATGATTTGTGCATTGTGCATTGTTTAGTCGAGGTGGAGGACGACTTTACCGAGCCAGATGCCGCTCTTTGCCATTTGTTGCACGGGGATTTCTATGCCGTCCAAGTTGCGGATACGCAGGTTGTCGAACTTCTTGTGGGTGTGTCCGCCGATGATGACATCAATGTCGCGTGTTTGGGCGGCTAACTCTGTGTCGCAATAGTCGTCGGGCGCAATCGGGTAGGTGCCGAGGTGGCTCAAGCAGACGACGACATCGCAGTGTTTCTTGTGGCGCAGGAGGGTTGCCATCTCTTGTGCTACGGGATAGGGTGCATGATAGACTATCGGTGCGAAGTTCTTGTCCGAGATGAGTCCTTTGGGTTGCACGCCCAGACCGAAGATACCTATCTTCAGCCCGCCCTTACGCACAATGGTATAGGATTTTACTATCCCCTCCAGCGGCGTACCCGATACATCGTAGTTGGCGCAGACGATAGGGAAATGTGCCATGCGCAGGACGGCTGCGAGGGTGTCAAGCCCGTTGTCGAACTCGTGGTTGCCGAGTGTGGCAGCGTCGTAGCCCATACGGTTGAGCGCATCCACTTCCACCCGCCCGTGGAAGAAATTGAAGTAGGGTGTGCCTTGGCAGAAGTCGCCTGCGTCCACCAGTAGCAGGTTCTTGTCCTGCTTGCGTTCCTCGGCTATCAGCCCCATACGCCGTGCATAGCCTCCCCGCCCGTCGGCTTTGGGTTCTACCTGCGAATGGGTATCGTTGGTATGGAGAATGGTCAGCGTGGTGGCTTTCTCTCGGCAGCCGCAGAGCAGCCCCAAGACCGCTATTCCTATCAGTAGTTTCTTCATTATGCTTTGCGAATTAAGAATTAAGAGTTGTGCATTGTTTTTATTGTCTGTGGCGACACGCCACTAGAACATCTTGCGCAGTTCGTCGTCGGTGAGGACGGCGACAATGCGTTTGCCGTCCTGCGTATGTTTGTATTCGTGGAGGGCGAAGAGGCGCACGACAATGGTACGCATCTCCTCTACGCTAAGTGTCTTCCCGTAGGGGACAGCGGTGTCTTCCGCCAGCGAGAGGGCAATGCGTTTGCGCCATTCGGCGGACACACTTGCCCCCGTCTCCCGCACGCTCTGCAGGATATGTTGCAGCACGGGCAGTGCGTTCCGCTCGCCCAGGAGGGACGGCACGCCGTTGACACTGTAGGAGGTCTTGCCGAACTGCTCGAGGTCGAAACCGATAGTGCGCAGGTCGGCAAGCAGCGGGGCTATGAGCAGCATGTCCTCGGCGGTGAGGTCGAGTATCTCGGGGAAGAGCAATTGCTGCATACTGCCTTTGGCCTGCTCCAACTGTTCGGAGAACTGCCGGAAGAGAACGGCACTGTGCGCACGGTGTTGGTTGATAAGCAGCAGCCCTATCGGCGAGGGGGTGAAGATATACCGCCCGCCGTACTGCCAGGGCGTGCAGTCTGCCCAGTCGTACTCGAAGAGCAGCCCCGCTTGGTCGGCTTCGGTGTGCGGGGCGGGGAAGTCGGTATCGAGGTCGGTCGGGGTGTCGTAGAGGCGTTCCCAACCGGCAACCGACGGTTTCTCGGCGTAAGTGGTGCCGTAGGAGTGCGTCTTAAAGGGATTGTAGGTGGTGTCGATATTGATATGCGGCGGCACAACGGGTGCGCCTGTCTGCACGGGTATCTCTATGGCGCCGCTCTGGTCGAAGTCGATAGTGGGCGCCAGTTGGAACTTGCCCAATGCCTCTCGGACGGAAGCGAGCAGGATTTGGAATATGGTATGCTCGTCGGCGAATTTAATCTCCGTCTTGGTGGGGTGGATATTGACATCGATAGCCTCGGGGGCGATGTCGAAGTAGATGAAGAAGGAGGGCTGGTAGTCGCCCGGCAGCATACCCGAATAGGCAGTGAGTACTGCCTTTTGGAAGTAAGGGTGGCGCATATACCGCCCGTTGACGAAGAAGTACTGCTGTGCGCTCTTGCCCGCCATCTCGGGCTTGCCCACAAAGCCCCGAATGGATACCAAGTCGGTGTCTGTCTTCAAGTCGAGCAATCCTGCCGTGTAGGCACGCCCCGTGCCTTTGCCGAATACGCTCTCGATGCGCTGTTTCTCTGTGCCTGCGGGGAGTTCCATGAGTACCTCGTCGTTGTGGACGAAAGTGAATTGCACTTTGGGATAGACCAGTACGATATGGTAGAACTCGGTCAGCAGGTTGCGCAGTTCGGTCTGGTCGGTTTTGAGGAACTTGCGGCGGACGGGGACATTGTAGAAGAGGTTCTTCACCTTGATGTTTGTCCCCACGGGGCAGGGATAAGGCTCTTGGAGTACAACCTCCGAGCCGTCTATCTCGAGGCGCGTACCTATCTCATCTTGCGGGCGGCGCGTCAGCACTTCGACTTGTGCCACGGCGCAGATACTTGCCAGTGCCTCGCCCCGAAAGCCCATTGTACGCAGAGAGAAGAGGTCTTGTGCGGAGCGTATCTTGGATGTGGCGTGTCGCTCGAACGCCATACGGGCGTCTGTTTCACTCATCCCCGAACCGTTGTCCACCACTTGGAACAGTGTCCGCCCTGCGTCACGCACAATAATTTGGATGCGAGTCGCCCCTGCATCCAAACTATTCTCCACCAACTCTTTGAGGCAGGAGGCGGGTCGCTGAATGACCTCGCCTGCGGCGATTTGGTTGGCAACACTATCGGGTAAGAGATGAATAATATCCACTGTGCTTGCGCGTAGTTAGTATAATGGTTATTATAGTTATTATAGTTACTATAGTTATCGTTGTTATTGCCGTTATTGTCGGCGGGCGTACTTTGCGTCCTACTCCCCTCCTCTGGAGGGGTGAGGGGAGGTCGGGAAGTCTTGGGTGGTGTGGTCTTGCCGTTGTCTTCTAACTCAGGAAGTAGAACAGGAGTGCGCCCAAGAGGAGCAGGGCGATCCAAAATCCTAACTTCGAGCGGTTACGGCGACGCATTTCGCCCATGTTCTTCTCATGCTCTTCACGGAATGCGCCTCGGTGCAACGAGGTCTTGCGCTCTTCGCGTTTCTCCTTCTCCTTATCATAATAGATAGGGCGATAGTCCCATTCGGGCATCTTCGGAGTCTTGGGAAATAAAACTGACATAGGTCGGGTGTGTTATATAGAATGAGGTGTAGCAGTAAACAACTGATAGGCGTAGTGGACTCGGCACCGTATGGTCGAATGGTTTGTTCCAAACCACGCGGGTGGGGACACCCACGCCCCCCAGGCTGTCGGATGTGCTACTTTATATGTGGTTACACAGGCTGCATCATCCGAACTATCGCCACAGTGGTAATTGCTGTATAAAAAGAAAAGAGGGTCTGCCCCCTATTACGGCAGGCAAACCCTCTTTGGCTAGTGCGAATTACTTTACGATCGATTGAAAAGTAGCGTCTTCGGCGTACTTCGAGAACTCAATATCGTTTTGTGCTTTTGCTTTCAGCGATGCGTCTTTTGCCACAGCGGTCTTCATGTTGCTATAAACCGCCTCACGGTCGTTGGTACGAGCGGCAACCACTGCGGTCAGATAAGCGGTGGTAGCGTTCGGCTCTTTGACATTTGCCAAAGTCTGACGCGCACCTGCATAGTCCTCGTTGAGGATTTGCTGAACGGCAGCATTGTTCGATGCGGTATTGCCGTAGGCAGCCTTAGCAGCCTTGTAGTCGCCCTTCATGGTGTAGAGCGTACCCATAGCCGCCGAGAGGTTCCCCTCTGTACCTGCAGCCTTGCCCAGATACTCCTCTGCCTTTGCCAAATCACCGTCTGCCATAGCAGCCAAACCGGCGTTGTAGTTGACATCCGCATTGTTGGGCTGTGCGTTGAGAGCCTTGGCGTATGCGCGGCGTGCCTCTGCGATATTGCCCTGCGAGAAGTAAATCATACCGATGTTGTTGTATGCACGATAGTCGCCGAACTTATCTGCAACCTGCTGATAGATAGCAAGTTTCTTGGCGTTATCGGTAGTCAGAGTAGCCGCATAGAGTGCCTCCTCGACATTGAGTTGCTTGAAGTCGTTCTCCACCAGGTCTTTGATTTCGTCGTCGGACTTACCAATCAGGTCGGTAGTCAGGATAAGGCGGCTACGACGGAGTTCGGGAAGAATCTGCTCGGCGATGGTCTTATAGACACTGCTCAAGTTCTTGATCTGTGCCTCACGCTCTTCGGGGTCGGAGTACATGCTCAACACACGAAGAACAAGGTCTTTGTCTTGCATATTGCTGTTCTCCATGGCTGCTTGGAATCCCTCCCAGTCCTCGGCAGTGATTTCCGATGCGATGTCGGACTTCACTTTGTCTTTCTTGAGTTGGTTCTTGAGGAACTTCTGGGCGTTCTTCTGGCGGTCGGTAGCCAACTTGGTGTTCAGATCCAAGCCGCCTTCGGGGCTGGCGTAACCGCTTACCTCGAGTTTGTTGATAGCCTTCTTCTCGTTGGTGTCAGCCTCCTTGATAGCAGCACGCAAGTCC
>CAVFIY010000084.1:0-8047 GCA_963622435.1 Bacteroides uniformis
ACCTCTGACCTCCCCGACCCCTCCAGAGGAGGGGCTTGGGGAGGTCTAATTCAAATTGAATAATATGAATCAAACCACCGAACTCGGCACTGCCCCGATAGGCAAACTCCTTCTGCAGTACGCACTGCCTGCTATCATCGCCATGACAGCCAGTTCGCTGTATAACATCGTCGATACGATATACATCGGACACGGCTGCGGTATGCTCGCCCTCTCTGCCCTCACTGTGGCAAAGCCCTTTATGGACATCTGCGCTGCCTTTGGCAGTCTGGTGGGCGTGGGGGCAAGTACCATACTCGCTATCACGCTTGGGCGCAAAGACTACGAGTCGGCGAACAAGGTACTGGGCAATGTGCTGGTGCTGAACTTCCTGCTCGGCGCACTCATCATGGGCATCGGGCTGCTATGGCTAGACCCTATCCTCGTCGCCTTCGGCGCAAGCGACGACACCCTCGCTTACGCACACGACTATATGGAAATCATACTCTTCGGGAACATCCTCACCCATGTCTATTACGGGCTGAACAACATGCTCCGCTCCATGGGACACCCGAAGTTCGCCATGATATCCACCATAACGGCTGTGACAGTGAATATCGTACTAGACCCCATCTTCATCTTCTTGCTCGATATGGGCGTGCAGGGTGCGGCGCTGGCAACCGTCCTCTCGCAGGCAGTGGCTGTAGTCTGGCAGTTCACTATCTTCTGCAACCCCAAGGAGTTGCTCCATTTCCACCGCCGGATATGGAAACTCGACAGGCGTATCACCCTCGACGCTCTCTCGATAGGGCTGTCCCCCTTCCTGACCAACCTGGCGGCGTGCTTCGTGGTCATCATAGTGAACAACCAACTCAAACGCTACGGCGGCGATATGGCGATTGCCTCCTACGGTGTCATCAACCGACTGACCTTTGTCTTTGCGATGATAGTCATGGGATTCAACCAAGGCATGCAACCTATAGTGGGCTATAACTACGGTGCGAAACAGTATCAGCGTATGCACAGTGCGTTCCGCTTGACGGCGATATGCGCCACGATTACGACCTCCGTTCTGTTCCTGCTCGGCGAACTCTGCCCCGGGGCGATAGTGCGGGTCTTCACCCACGACGCAGACCTGATAGAGGCGACCATAGTGCCGATGCGAATCGTCTGCTGCACGATGTGTATAGTAGGATTCCAGATGGTGGCGGGCAACCTGTTCACCAGTATAGGTATGGCGGGTAAGGCGATATTCCTGAGCCTGACGCGGCAGTGCCTCTACCTCATCCCGCTGGCGCTCTTCGTACCGCTGCTGTTTACCGACAGCCCGATACTCGGTATATGGTGGAGTCAGCCTATCAGCGATATACTGGCGGGCATCACAGCGGCTATCATGCTCAAGGTGCAGATAGGTAAGTTCCATACCATGGTCGAGGAGCAAGACGCCTACCTCCATTCCACCCCTCCCCAACCGGACTAACAATAAACGCATAAACGGATAAACTACCAATGAACGAATTCCTTCAAACCGAAGAAGAGATACTCAAAATGCTCAAGACGGTCTTCGACCCCGAGATACCGGTCAATATCTACGACTTGGGCTTGATATACAATATCGACTTGAGCGACGACGGTGTCTGCACGATAGACATGACGCTCACCGCCCCGAGTTGCCCTGCGGGGGACTTCCTCGTGGAGGACATACGACAGAAAGTGGGCAGTGTAGAGGGAGTGAAAGAGGTGAAAGTGAATATAGTCTTCGAGCCGGAGTGGAACAAAGACATGATGAGCGACGAAGCCAAACTCGAACTGGGAATGATGTGAGTTCTAATTAAGAATTAAGAATTAAGAATTAAGAATGAAGAATGAAGAATGAAATGATAGGATAGCCCCGACAGAGCATATAATTCATAATTCTTAATTCTTAATTCATAATTACCCAACAGCAGTGTACTATTTCCTCAGCGATGCACATATAGGTTCACGGGCGGTGAGCGACCGCATGGCGCACCAACAACAGGTGGTGCGGCTGCTGCAGTGTATGGCGGAGGACGCCGAGGCAATCTACCTGCTGGGCGATATGCTCGACTACTGGTACGAATACCTGTGGTACGACAAAGCGAAAGAGGAGTATGCGCCGTTCCTTACTACACTGCGCTCGCTCACCGAGCGGGGCATACGGGTCTATTACTTCCTCGGCAACCACGACCTCTGGACATTCGGCGCACTGGCGCGGCAGACGGGTGTGCAGATAGTGCCGACCCCGCAGGAGATAACACTCTGCGGCAAACGCCTCTACCTCGGACACGGCGACGGCGTGATGCCCGCCGACTGGCAGCAGTACTACCCCGCCGAGGTGCAGCAGAAGATACGCCGCTTCATGGCGCTGCGCCGCTTCTTCCACTGCCGCCCCGTGCAGTACCTCTTCCGCCTCGTGCCGCCCGTATGGGGCAACCGACTGGGCTACGGCTGGGCAGCCAAGAGCCGCCGACGCGAAATGGCAAACCCCTGCCCGTATAAAGGGGAGCAGCACGAGGAGTTGGTGCTGTTCGCCAAAGAGCAGGAGCGACTGGGGCGACACCACGACTACTATATCTTCGGACACCGACACATCGAACTCGACTTGCAGATCACCCGCGACAGCCGCGTACTGGTCTTGGGCGACTGCTTCCGCCAATGGACCTACGCCCAAATGGACAATGAGGGAAGAGTGGAACTGAAGAACATAGACTCCCCCGCCCCCCTCAGAGAGGGGGACATAAATAAGAAATAAGGAAAAACAGCAATGATACACAGCAGAGAAGAGCAGTTGGCGGCGTTCGACCGACTGCTGACCGTGATGGACGACCTACGGGAGAAATGCCCGTGGGATAGGAAACAGACTTTCGAGAGTCTCCGACAGAATACCATAGAAGAGGTCTATGAACTCGCCTCGGCAATCATCAAAGGCGACAAGACCGAGATAAGCAAGGAGTTAGGCGATGTACTGCTCCATGTGGTGTTCTACGCCAAGTTAGGCAGCGAGACGGGCGACTTCGACATCGCCGATGTCTGCAACCGCCTCTGCGACAAACTCATCTTCCGCCACCCGCATGTATATGGCGAGGCAGCGGCAAAGAACGCCGAGGAGGTGAGCCACCTCTGGGAACAAGTGAAACTCAAAGAGAAAGGCGGCAACAAGACCGTACTGGAGGGCGTACCCGACGCACTGCCAGCACTGGTCAAAGCCTACCGCATACAAGACAAAGCCGCCAACGCCGGCTTCGACTGGGAGCAGGCAGACGATGTATGGGAGAAAGTGAAAGAAGAAATCGCCGAGTTCGAGGCAGAAATGAAAGGGCGAGATACTTCGGCACCGGATAAGGACACCGACAACGCCACGCAGGAGTTCGGCGATGTACTGTTCTCACTCGTCAATGCGGCGCGGCTCTACAAGATACGCCCCGACAACGCCTTGGAGATGACGAACCAAAAGTTCATTCGCCGCTTCAACTACATCGAGCAGCAAGCCGCGGCACAAGGTCGCAAACTCCAAGACCTCACCCTCGACGAAATGGAAGCCCTGTGGCAGGAAGCAAAGACAATTATGAATTAAGAATTATGAATTAAGAATTAGGCACTGCATGACCAAACGGTTTGTTCCAAACCGCCGCGGGTGAGAACACCCACGCCCCCAGGCTGCCGGATGTTTGACCGCTTATTGAGGTCTTATTAGTCTAATTGGTCTAATTAGCCCTATTAGTCCAATAATAGGCAAGGTCAGTTCCCGCGCTAATTCTTAATTCTTAATTCTTAATTCTTAATTAGCAACGGGTTGCCTCAGTGTGAACGACACGGGCGAGTACTTGGAGTCGCTCGAGACAGTCAGTTTGAAGTCGTGTACACCGCTCTTGCGTGCAATATAATGTACAGGGAAGACGGCAACTACATAGCCGGGGACGAACTTCAGTTGGCACTGTGCAGGCACGGAGGTACTGTCGAGGGCGTGCTGAATAGATTGGATAGAGTCGATACCGAACGCCAACGCCGTGCTGTCGTACTCAATACTAAAGCCCGTGAGGTTGTTCTCGTAACTGCATAGACGGAGCGAGAACCGCACCGTATCGAGCGTGTGAATGGTGTCAATGCGGTAGATGTCGTCCTTATAAGTAACCAAGAGCGTATCCCGCCCGAGCGAGTCCACACCGATGGTGATACTGTCTGCGTGGTAGCAGAAGAGGTAACTCGGTGTAATCGTCGGCGTGAATTGCGACTGGGACTCCCAGTTGCAGCCGCATAGACCGACCATGGCGGTCAGCAGAAGAAAGAAATTGCGTTTCATTATAATAAATAGCGTACCGTAGTACTTTATATAGTTATTAGAATGGACTAGAACCCCACACCCCGCTACGGACACCCCCTCCTCTGGAGGGGCTTGGGGAGGTCGGAGGTCTATCCCTATATAACAAAAAACGAGCCAAAAGGCTCGTCTTGTGCGGCATAAAGGACTCGAACCTTCACTCTGTTAGGAACTAGATCCTAAGTCTAGCGCGTCTACCAATTCCGCCAATGCCGCTTCTCACTCTCGAAAGCGGCTGCAAAGGTACGACAAATAATTGATTTACACAAATAGAATAGAAACTAAATTAGCAAGAATATGAAAATACCTGAAGACTTCTTTCGGCAAGTAGCCGCAGAAATGATGGACGATTATGGTAAAACCCGCTGGCGCACACTGCCCAACGGCATACGCGTGGTGTTCCGACAGACGGATACCTACACCGATGTGATACGCCTGGGCGTAATGGTCGGTACGGGAACGCGCGACGAGCAGCCGGAGGAGAACGGCATGGCGCACTACATAGAGCATTGTGTCTTCAAGGGGACGCAGCACCATACGGCGCGGCAGATTATAGATACCGTAGAGGGCGTGGGCGGCGAGATTAACGCCTATACCACCAAGGAGGAGACGGTGTTCTACGCCACCACGCTGTCCTCGCATATCCCAAGTACGCTCCACCTCCTCGCCGAGATGGTGAAAGAGCCTACATTCCCCAAAGAGGAGACGGACAAAGAGTGTACAGTCATCGGCGACGAGATAGAGAGTTACAACGACTCGCCGAGCGACCTCATCTACGACGACTTCGAGAATATGCTCTTCCGTGGGCATTCACTGGCAATGCCTATCCTAGGGACGAAGAAGACGCTGCGCCATATCAGCAGTACGCCCGAGAAGCCGCTGCAGTGGATGCAACGCCACTACGACCCGCGGCGAATGGTGGTCTTCGCCCAAGGGGATTACCCTTACTATAGGCTGCTGTCTGCTATGGAGCGGGAGTTCGGCTCTATCCCCGTACCGGAAACGCCCTTTATGCGCATGCTCCCGCCCGAGTTGCCTGCTGCGCAGGTGACATACAAGCGGCACACGCATCAGCAGCATGTGATGATAGGCGGCTTGGCATACCCGCTCGGGCATGCGTTGCAGTTGCCGCTCTATCTGCTCAATAATATCATGGGCGGAGGCAGCCTCAATTCCCGCCTCAACCTCAGCCTGCGGGAGAAGCAGGGGTTGGTCTATACCATAGAGTCTACCTATACACCGCTGTCTGACACGGGCTACTGGTGCACCTATTTCGCCTGCGAACCGGAGCATACGGAGCGGTGCCTGGCACTGGTGCGCGAGGAGTTGGCAAAGGCGGCGGCAAAGCCCATCTCGGCGGCGGCGTTGCGTAAGGCACTCACGCAGTTGCACGGGCAAATGGCAATCGCCGACGAGAACAAGGAGAACAGCGTGCTGGCAATGGCAAAGCATATTCTCTACTTCAACGAAGCCCCCTACTGGGAGGAAACCTTCGAGAAGATAAGCGAGACCACCCCCGCCCAACTGCTCCAAGTCGCCCAAGAAATCTTTGCCCCCAAGAACCTATCCGTACTGATATACGAATAAGGAAGACCTTACCGCACCGGACACGCCCCGCACCTCCGACCTCCCCAAGCCCCTCCAGAGGAGGGGGTGTCAGATACTATGAAGTCCCCTCCTCTGGAGGGGTCGGGGAGGTCGGCAGCACATCCGGTAGCCTGGGGGCGTGGGTGTCCCCACCCGCGGTGAGCCGTCAGGCTCAGATGACTATGCTACGCCCAATTAGTCCTATTGGTCTAATTAGTCCAATTAGACTTATCAGACCCATTCCTCTTCCCCATTTCTCTCTCTCCTTATTCACTATACACTCCCTTTATGCAAACTGTATAGATAGTATAAATGACATATTTATACAGTAAAAATACAGAAAATGCGCATTTTGCTGCTATTTAGCATAAAAAATCGCCGTTTTGTTTGCAGGTATGGAAAATAAAGCGTACCTTTGCACGCTTTTTATGGGGCAGCGTGTATTGCATATCGGCGGAATATCCGCACTCGCAATCGCCCGCACCCCGCATCGGCAGCCGCAATCGGACTATTCACTCCCCGCCGAACGGTATGCAATTTCCGCCGAAAAAGGTGTGCTCGAAAAGGATATACGGAGTAGCACCAGAAGAAGGCGAGAGAAACAGGCAAACAAATTGGAAACAATAAATACGAAAGTACAGATGAAAAAAGTCCTAACCCTATTGATGCTCAGCGTCTGCACGCTCGCAGCACTTGCCGACCAACAGGTGAGCGGTGTCGTTGTGGACGAGAAGGGTGAGCCTGTGATAGGCGCCAGCATCCAAGTGAAAGGTGGTACGGTAGGTACAATCTCCGATTTTGACGGAGAGTTCACACTTACTGCACCCGATGATGCCACTACCCTCGTAGTTAGTTTCGTGGGTATGCAATCGCAAGAGGTGGCTATTAAGAAAAATGTACGCGTTACCCTCCACGAATCGACCGAGGTGGTGCAAGAGATTGTCGTAACAGGTTACGGCAATGTGTCGAAGGGTAGTTTTGCAGGTTCGGCACAAGCCGTCAATGCAGACGCAATCGAGAAGAAGAGTCCTTCGGAAATCTCGAAAGCCCTCGCAGGTGAGGTCGCCGGCGTACAGGTGGTTACGACCAGCGGTCAGCCGGGTTCGAGCGCAAGTATTCGTATTCGTGGTATCGGTTCTATCAATAGTTCTACCGCCCCGCTCTATGTGGTGGACGGTGTACCGTACGAGGGTGATGTCTCGGCTATCGACCCGGGCGATATCGCTTCGACCACTATTCTGAAAGATGCAACCGCTACCTCTCTGTACGGTAGCCGCGGTGCGAACGGCGTTATCCTGATTACCACCAAGCGTGGTACATCGGGCGAGAACGGCAAGATAGATGTGGATGTCAAGTACGGTGCGAACATGCACTTGCTGCCGCTGTACTCCGTTATCAGCGACCCGAAAGAGTATGTGGAGATGTCGTGGATGTCAATCTACAATAGCTATAAGGGATTGTATTCGAATGATGCGCGTTGGTTGGCTGCTACCAATAGTACTCTCTATGGAGCTGACGGAAAAGGACTTCCTTCTTCTTATAACTTATGGAATGCGTCCGGTGCAGCTTTGATTGGTTCGGATGGTAAATTCTATAGCGATGTGGAGTACAAGCCCGGCTACGAGAATATGACCTCGTGGAAAGACGAAATTTTCCGTATCGGACAGAAAGCAGAGGCGTCGGTGAAGATATCGGGCGGTACGGATAAGACAACCTACTATACTTCGCTCGGCTACTTGAAAGATGAGGGTTACTACATCGGTTCGGACTACGACCGTTTCACGCTGCGTAGCAATGTGACCCACCAAGCCAAGAAATGGCTGAAAGGTAGCTTGAATATGGCATATACCTATTCGAGCCAGAATGCGGTAGGCCAAGGAAGCAATATGAACAACGGTTTCAACTATGTGAATAGTATTCCGCCGATTTATCCTGTGTTCTTGTATAATGAAGATGGAACGATAAAGCAAGACGCGAAGACAGGTGGCAATTCATACGACTATGGTATGAACGAGGGTTCGGGCCGTTGGTTCGGTGCCGGTATCAACCCTGCCGGTTCGCTGCGCTATGACCGCGACAACACGGTGCAACACCAATTCTCGGGTACGGGTATGTTGGAAGTGAAATTCTACAAGGACCTGA
>CAVFIY010000085.1:0-8042 GCA_963622435.1 Bacteroides uniformis
TACTACGAACAGGGTAACATCAGGGTAACATCAGGGAAGAACCTATTAATTAACAGTTAACAATTAATAATTAACATGCACAGTATCTTACGAACTGCGTATTGATGAGGGCAGTTCCTCTGTATATTAATTGTTAACTATTAATTGTTAATTGGAAACCTGTTAATTGTACAATACTTTGCATATTAATTGTTAATTATTAATTAGCAAAATGCTTACTATTACGCACTCTATCGCCCTTTCTCCTTCGGGGAGTAACCGTTGTTATTTCCGCGATACGCTTGCAGATGGCACACAGTTGATTCGTGTGCAGGGCACTTGTCGTGCAGAGAATCAGGCGTTTATATACCTTACTCGCCACTTTTCCGCCAAGGGACTGCCCGTCCCCGAGATAGTGGAGGTGGCAGACGACGAGATGTCGTATTTCCAAACCGATTTGGGCAATACGCTACTCTTCGACGCTATTGCACACGGGCGGCAGACGGGTAACTTCTCGGCGGAGGAATATGCCCTGCTTGCCCGCACCATTCGTCTGTTGGCACACATCCAGATTGAGGGTGCTGACGGGTTGGATTGGCAGATGTGTTACCCCATTCCCGCTCTCGACCACCGCAGTATTCTGTGGGACTTGAACTACTGGAAATACTGTTTTCTAAAGATGCGCATAGAGGCGATAGACGAACCGCAGTTGGAGGACGAATTTGAACATCTTGCGGAGCGGCTACTCGGTACGCCCTATTGGGGATTTATGTACCGAGACTTCCAGAGCCGCAATGTAATGGTGTGGCACAATGTACCGTATTTTATTGACTATCAGGGCGGAAGACACGGCGCACTGCTCTATGACTTGGCATCTTTCCTTTGGCAGGCAAAGGCACATTTCTCCGACGAACTACGCACACGCCTGCTTGCGGAATACGCAGACGAGGCGGAAAATTTATACATAAGTCGGGGGCAATCCTTTGATACGCAGGACTTTCTGTCGCTGCTGCCGCACTTTGTTCTCTTCCGCACGCTGCAAGTATTAGGCGCATACGGTTTTCGAGGAGGCTTTGAACATAAGGAACATTTTCTGCAGTCCATACCGTTTGCAATAGAGAACTTGCAACAACTGTTTGCCCGGCATACGACACTCCAAACGGAGTTTCCGTATCTCTATGCGATAAGCAAACAACTCGATACGCCTGCTGCGTATAAAACACAATCGACTGAAAAAGAGAGCGATACGGAGAATAAGACAGCGTGCGGCACAGCGTCTGTACGGTTAGAACCGCAACTGCCGCTCATGATAACAATCTATTCTTTCTCGTTCAAGAAAGGTATTCCCGAAGACCCGTCGGGCAATGGGGGAGGGTATGTTTTTGACTGTCGCTCCACGCACAACCCGGGGAAATATGAGCAGTATAAGTCGCTCACGGGACTAGACCAACCTGTGATTGATTTCCTGGAGCGGGACGGGGAAATACTGACTTTTCTGCAGTCGGTTTATGCCCTGGTTGATCATCATGCCGAGCGTTTCCTTGTGCGGGGATTTACGCATCTGCAAATCTGTTTTGGCTGCACAGGAGGGCAACATCGCTCTGTCTATAGTGCGGAAGCAACCGCTAAACACTTGCATGAACGCTTTGGTAATCAAGTGCTTATACGCATTATTCACCGCGAACAACATATAGAGAAAGACCTCTAACAGATAACGAACCACATGAAAGCCATGCTCTTTGCCGCCGGGTTGGGTACACGACTGAAACCCTTTACCGACACTGCACCGAAAGCCCTTTTGCCCCTTGCGGGGAAGACACTGCTCGAGTGGCAGATAGAGAAACTGCGTTGTGCAGGGATTACGGACATCGTTATCAATGTACACCATTTCTCCGAGCAAATAATTGATTATCTGCAGGTTAATAACTCTTTCGGTTGCCGTATCACTATCAGCGATGAGCGGGAGAAACTGCTCGATACGGGGGGCGGACTGTACCATGCCGCCCCGTTGCTCCTGCCCGAAGACCCACAGGATACAGCACCGATTCTCGTCTGCAATGTGGACATATTGAGCAATATCTCTCTTGCCTACCTACGCACCGCCTATGACGGTTACGCTCAAAATGCTGCGCCGATGGGGGTGTTGGTTGTAAGTCCCCGCACCACACAGCGGTACTTGCTTTTCGACTCCGAGCAACGCCTGTGCGGGTGGACGAATATCGCCACGGGGGAGGTGCGTCCTGCTTCTGTTAGTGCGCAACATGCAGAGTATCAGCGGTTAGCGTTCTCCGGTATGCAACTCCTTTCGCCCCGTATCTTCCCGCTCTTGGCTCCGCTTGCGGCACAAAAAGGGGGCGTGTTCCCACTCATTGACGCCTATTTGTCCCTCTGCGCTGACCATGCGTTCTACGCTTACACGCCCCACGACTACCGCATGATGGATGTCGGAAAGACGGCGCAACTCACTGAAGCAGAGCGTTTTGCCGCCTCACTCGGTTAGGCTATCCACTCGGTATCTACTCGATATCCACTCGTCGTGGACGGTCTATCCTCCTTGTATCCACATTGCATCCACTTTGCTCGAGAGTACTTACGGCGGGACAATGCCCACATACAAAAAGAGCCACGGGCAGTATTTGCTCGTGGCTCTTTTGTATTGTTTGATTGCTTACGCCTTCGACTCGTCTTCGTCGTCGAAATAGTAGCCCGTGTTCTTTGTGCGCTTGGGACCGTAGAGGAAACGGAGCATACGCTCGATGTACCCCTGCATGCCTTTGCTCTTGTGGTGCTGCGCATGACCGTACCCGTAGCCGTAACCATATCCGTAACCGTACCCGTAGTTCGCCCCATAGCCGTAGCCGTATCCGTGGCGGGCATCGTTCGGGATGTCGGTCAGTATCAACTGTACCTTCTCCGGGTTCTCTATCACCTCGGTCATCTGCTGCAGCGTCTGCTTGCAGAACGACTTGTTCGTCTGCTTTGCACGCACCACAAACAGACACATATCTGCCTGTTCTATAAGCGTATACGAGTCCGGCACCAGACCGATAGGCGATGTATCTATCACGATATACGCATACTCTTTGCGTAGGCGGGCAATCAGTTCCGCCATGGCATCGGAGTGTATCAACTCGCCCGGGTTAGGCGGAATAGACCCCGCACGCAGCACATCGAAATGCAGCATATCGTTGTGTATCAAGATGTCCTCCAAACGGCAGTCGCCCGCCAGGTAGTTCGACATTCCTTCGCCCGTTTCCAGACCTAACTTGGTGTGAATGTTCGGCTTACGCAAGTCAAGGTCGATGAGCAGCGTTTTCTTGCCCGTCATGGAGTAGAGTGCCGCGAGGTTCGTGCAGAGGAAAGTCTTACCGTCGCCCGATTCGGTGGAGGTAACGACCAACACGATATTCTCTTTTCGCTTGATAATGAACTCAATACGGGTGCGGATAGAACGCAGCATTTCCGAATAACTCGAGCGAGGACTGTCGCTCACCAGGGTCGGATTCGAACTATGAGCGTGGCGCACGGAGCCTATCACGCGGAAGAGCCGCAGTTTCTGCAGGTCTTTGGGCGTACGCACTTTGTTGTTGAGCAATTCGCTCAACACGATAAGCACAAACGGAATGAGCAGACCCACAAGCAGATAGGTCATCGTGGTCTTGCGCTTGGCACTTGCGTTCACGACTGCCGTCGTGCGTGCCTTGTCCAGAATGGTGTTGTCGGGAGTGTTGCTCGCTTTCTGAATCTCCGCCTCCGCCCGTTTCTGGAGGAAGAAAGTGTAGTAGTTGTCGTCGATACGGTAGTTCCGCTCGATGGCCACCATCTGCAGTTCCTTCGTCGGCAGATTCTGTATCTCTTTTTCGACATCGGAGTAGCGGTCTTTCAAGTCCTTCTTCTCTATCTCGAGCGAGGCACGCATGCTGCTAACTACCTCATTGATAGCGGTTTTCACATTCTCGATGTCCTTCGAGTACTTGGCGTAGTACACATTCTTCTCACTCAATTCGCCCCGCTGGATACGCAAGTCGTTGAGTTGCTGCACGAGGGTCATGAGCATCGGTTCGTTCAGCCCCAACGAAGTAGGGGCAATCACAGCACCGTTCTCGATATTCGTCTTCAAGTAGTTGGTCAGGTAGTCGAAATAGGTCTCCTTAAGACGCAGTGCCATCGTCTGTTGGTCGTAGTCCGCCACACGGGTCATGAGTTGCCCCGCATACGAACTCACATCGACGAACTTATTCTCCTGGCGGAAGTTCGTCATCGCCCCCTCGCTCACCTCGAGCGATTTCTGCAGCACGCCCAACTGTTGGTTGATAAATTTAATGGAGTTCTCGGCGACCTCGTTTTTCTGTTCGAGGTTCTTGAGCAGATAAATCTCCGCCAGTTTGTCGATGAACTCACGGTCGCGCTCTGGGGTTTCACTCGTCAACGACAGTGCCAACACCGTACTTCCCTCGCCCACGAAACTCAATTGCAGCCTGCCCATGAACTCATTGACCAACGACTCGCGGGAGCGGAAACGGAAAAACATCTTCCCCGTATTCACCATGCGATCGGTGGGCATAATATACCCCGCAAAGAGCGGGCAGTTGATGTACTCCCCGTAATGCGTGGTGATGTTCAGCGGTATGTCGTCGTCGGTCGAAATAACGCTCACTGTCCCGTCCGGGTTGAGAGTAACCTCGAACAGCATCTCGTACGCACGCGGGTCTATTCGTGTGGTTTCTACTGTAATAGGAGTCTGACGATAGAGGTTGCGGGTCTTGAATCGCCCCTGTGTGATATATTCCGTGTTGAGGAACGGGATAGAGTCCACCACGCGGCACATCAAGTCGTACGACCCCAACATGATGACTTGGTTGTTGATGTTTTTGTAGTCCACATCCAAGCCAAAGCCCTGCATAAGAGCCGATTGCGAGGAACTGTAGCCAGATACTTCTTTGATAATCACCGTCCCCTGCGAGTAGAAACTCGGCAGCCACTTGCGGTTCTTGAGCATTGCTGCCCCAAGCGCAATCGCAACGGCGATGACGAACAGGTACCAATAGTGCAGAAAAAGCACCACCCATTCCATAATGTTGAATGTGGATGGCTCCTCGTCGTCCCGGTTCAGTTCGTTCTGCCCGTTGCCGTAACGCCCGTTGTCTGCGCTGTACGCCCCGTTGCCGTATGCCCTGTTGGCACCGTAGATATAGTTGCTGTTGCCGTTTGGCGTGTATTCTTTATTTTGTTCCATATTCTATTCGCTGCGCGTATGTTCGCTTCGCGTATGTTCGCTCGCTGCGTTTGCGTATGTTCGCTCGCTGCGCCTCACGTATGTTCGCTGCGCGTTAGTTGCTTGCTGCGCTTCGCGTTGTCTTGTAGTTTCTTTATGTGAATAATTTGGGGTGCTATTTGTTCTCCCACAACACCCTTATATATTAAGGAGTAGTCTTTTTTTTTGTGCGGTTCGTGGGAATATACGGTGTCGCCGTGCGTTCCAAAAAAAGTTAGTTTGTCTTGTCGTCCGTGGCGACACGCCACCGTTGTTACTGTATCAGCAGGGCGTAGTTCAGCACCGTCACCAACAACGATACCGAACTGGTTATCAGCCCCAAAAAGCCTGCGTAACTGGCGGTTTTGAAGAAACTGTCTTTGGTGCGTGCCACATAGATGACATCATTCGGATAGACATAGTAGTATTTCGAATCGATGATAGAGTTTGTGCGGATGTCAAATTCCAGTATCTCGGGGTCGCCTCCCTCTCGCGGGCGGATAATACGCACATGCTTTCGGTCGCCCGAGTTGAGCAAGTCGCCTGACATCGCCAACGCTTGGAAGATATTCAGTTTATCCTTATATACATAGTATTCGCCCGAGTTGATGTCGCCTATGACGGTGAAGTACTTGTTATAGAGCGCCATTTTCACTTCCGCATCGGGTATCAGTTCGCGGAAAGCGGCCTGCAGGGTGTCCTGTGCCTGTTCGACGGTCAGCCCTGCGATATGTACGGGTTTGAGGAACGGCACATCAATCGTCCCGTCCGAGTACACACGATAGGAGTTGGCGTAGGTGCCGGCGGTGGAATTGTTGGGGCTAATCATCTTCGAGATAGTCTCGTCCATCGTGATGAGGCGGTAGATTATCTCGTCGTTGGCGCGAATGGTGTACGGCACATACGCTGCGCTGTCGTATTGCGGCAGTTTATTGTGCTTCGAGGGTTCTTGCAGCAGTCCTATCTCTCGGTGCGAATAGCAGCCCGTCAGCAGGGTAGGGAGGAGGACAAGTACCAAATAGAGCAGTCTTTTCATATCTTTTCCTCCTTATTTTTTCGCCCTTTTGGCGGTGTTAATACCGAGTTGCACCACGGTGTAAACGAATACGCCGAACGAGATAGTGGACGCCACCACGCTCACGGTTGTCGCCGCCGAGTTGATGCCGAACTGGTAGCCGCCTATCTTGCGGATGTAGATGATGTCGTTCGGCTCGATGTAGTAGAATTCCGAATTGACAATGTCTTTCGAGCGGGCATCAAAAGTCTTGATGACAGTCTTGCCGTCTTTCTCCCGCACGAGTTTTATCTCCGCACGGCTGCCGAAGTCGTCTATGTTCCCCGCCATCGCCAACGCCTCGAAGATAGTCATTTTCTCTTTGGTGAAGCCGTATCTGCCGCTTTGCATACCGATAATGGAGAATGAGCGTTGGACGATGTTTACCTCGACGGAGATAGTCTCGTAGCCGGGCATGTTCTTCTGCAAGGCGTTTAGTTTCTCCTGCAGCAGGGTCTTCACCTCGCGTGTCGTCATCCCCAATACTTGCAGTTTGCCGAGGGTAGGGAAACTTATATTCCCCTCGTCGTCAACGAGATAGGTGTATAGATCGTACGAGCCGGTGACGCTTGAGCCGTTCTGCAATTGGGAACGGAAATTGGTGTTGGTCATGCCGGAGTTGTACATAGCCGCCACGCGTTCGTCGAGCGAATAGACATAGATGTAGAGGCGGTCGCCCTTGCGCAGTTGGTAGTCCTCGAAAGTGAGGGTGTCTGCATAGTGCGGTATATGCTTGTCCGGCTCTTGCATGTAGTTCACTTTCCTCGCCGTTACGCACGAAGAAAGCACCACCCCACACAAGGCAATGACTATTCCGAATAGTATATGTATCTTTTTTCTCATCCTGCTGTGCGTCGGTGAGTTATAGACGGTTATAGATTATCTTTTTGTCTATATTTGAATAATTTTTCGTGTATTTGGAGGCAGGTGCTCCCGCAGAGGCGGGGTGCTCCCCGCAGAGCACCGGCGTGTCGCCGGGGACAATAAATTTATGCGTTGAGTCTATTGTGAGTGCCGACACGGCACCGGCGTAGCCGTCCGTTTCACAATAGTCTGCATTTTAGCATTGTACATTTAGCATTGTGCATTATCTCTTCTCGTCCCAACCGAACGGGTGTCGTGCCAACGGCAGTTTTGCCAGCGGGTGATAGTCGCCCACCAACCCGATAGGTTCGGCGTGGCGTATCTGGCTGACTATCTCAATGCACGGGCGTGCCTCGGAGATGCGGAAACCGTTGCCTGCGAGTATCTGCTTGTAACTCTCTGTGTGCAACTCCGTGAAGCCCTGCGAGAACTCGAACTCTTCACCATCGATATTCAGTGTGCGATAAGTGCGTTTCTCTCCCTGTACGGCATTCGGCGGCAGACATTCGGCGTTGATACTCAAGAAGTAACGCACCCGTGCCTGCTTCAACTCGAGGTATCCTGCCACACGGTCGAACGACATCACATGGACGATGTTTTTCTCCACGGGACCGAATATCCACTGCAGCATATCGTAGAAGTGTACGCCGATGTTCGTCGCAATGCCGCCGGACTTGTGCACATCGCCTTTCCATGAACTGTAGTACCATTTCCCTCGGCTGGTGATATAGGTCAAATCCACATCGTAAATCTTGTCTTTCGGACCGTTCTTCACTTTGTCGTGCAGGGCGCGAATCTTATCGTGCAGACGCAGTTGGAGAATGGTGTATGCCTGGTGTCCGCTCTCACTCTCGAGTTCCACAAGGTTGTCTATATTGTACGGATTAAGCA
>CAVFIY010000086.1:0-8036 GCA_963622435.1 Bacteroides uniformis
TTTCTTGACTCATTTTTTATTCGCTTTTGAGTCAACTTTTTCCGTACCAAGACAACCATCAAGAGCCTCCGAAGAGCCTCCAAAGACCCCTCTAAAACCACAAAAAGAAACCTCCCCTAAGGACAATGCCGAAAAAAAGTGCCATTCCGATTTGCCTGTTCTACAAAAAACTCGTACCTTTGTCGGCGATTGCGGTGGTGGTGGCATATCGCCTAAGACAACCACCAATCGACCATTTATAATTCATAATTGTGGCGTGTCGCCACCGACAACTGACCATTCATAATTCGTAATTGTGGCGTGTCGTCGCCGCCTACCGACCATTCATAAGTCTTAATTGTGGTGTGTCGTTACCGACAACCGACCATTCATAATTCGTAATTGTGGCGTGTCGCCACCGACAACCGACCATTCATAATTCGTAATTCATAATTCTTAATTAGAATACACTATGACGACAAAAGGAAAAGTAATCAGTTGGATTACAGCCATTCTGCTCATTGCCTTGGCGGCATTCATCTTCATCAAGTTCTGCTTTGTCTATAAGGACGGCTACAACGAGGGCGAAATCAACTACTTCCAGAAGGAGGGCTTTGTCTTCAAGACCTACGAGGGCAAACTCATCCAAGCAGGCTTTAACTCGAAGACCACTTCGGGCGGCGGCGTGCAGTCCAATGAACTGAAATTCTCCGTGGCAGACGACAATGTGGCACGCCAGATAGAAGAAAGCAGCAACTGCCGTATGAAACTGCACTGGAAATACTACCTCGGTACACTGCCCTGGCGCGGCAACAGCCAATATATCGTGGATAGCGTCATCGTCGTTTCGGGACACAGCACCTCCACCGAACTGCTACCCCAGTGAGCAATTAACAATTAAAAGTTAACAATTAATATGCAGCGTGGCGTGTAACTACAGATACCCACGCACAGCAATAATACGCGATAGCAATAATACGCACGCAGTGCAACCATACGCTTCAGCGAAAATACGCACGCAGTGCGAGAAAACGCGAAGCGAAAACGCACGCAGTGCGAGAAAACGCGAAGCGAAAACGCACGCAGTGCGAACAATAGTATGTTGACGCAAGAGAAAGATAATCTCGTGAAGATGTTCGAGACATCGTTTCGCGAGCATTGGGCGACAGAGGCGGTGACGGATTACGGCACCGACCTGACCCTAACCTACGGCGAACTCGCCAACCATATCGCCCACCTGCATATCCTGTTCGAGCAAGCGGGGATACAGAAAGACGACAAGATTGCCGTCATGGGGAAGAACAACAGTTATTGGATAACGGCGTACCTTGCCACGGTCACCTACGGGGCGATTATCGTCCCCATTCTGCAGGACTTTAAGGCGAACGACGCCATCCATATCATCAATCACTCGGAAGCAAAACTGTTCTTCGTGTCGGATGCGAACTGGGAGGGTATCGACAGCGACCAAATACCGAATGTGCAGGCGGTATTCTCGCTCAACGAATGGCGTACGCTGACCTCGAAACTAGATGAGAAAGCCATTGCCTTTGAGACGATAACGGCTCTCTTTGCGGCGAAATACCCCAACGGCTACACTGCTGCCGATGTGCACTACGACGAGCGTCCCAACTCGGAAGTGGCAAGCATTAACTACACTTCGGGTACGACGGGTTTCTCGAAAGGCGTTATCACTCCGTGCAATGCGCTGGCGGGCAATATCCGTTTCGGCATCGACTCACACCTCACTTTCCCCGGCGCAAGACATGTGGCGTTCCTGCCCTTGGCACACGCCTACGGCTGTGCGTTTGACTTTCTTGCCTGCCTCGCTGCGGGAGGACATACCTATCTGATAGGGCGCACGCCGGCAGCCAAAGTGCTGCTCAAAGCATTCGCCGAAGTGAAGCCGACCATCATCCTCTCCGTGCCGCTGATACTGGAGAAGATTTACAAGAAGATGATTGTGCCGCAGATAAGCAAAGCGCCTGTCAGTTGGGTGCTGCGGGTGCCGTATCTCGACGAGATAGTACTGGGTAAGATACGCGAACAACTGATTGCGGCATTCGGAGGCGAGTTCTCACAAATCATCATCGGCGGCGCACCGCTCAACGCCGAGGTAGAAGCCTTTCTGCGCCGTATCAAATTCCCTGTAACAATAGGATACGGCATGACAGAAACCGCCCCGCTGATTAGTTTCACCAAGTGGGACGCCTTTCGTGCAAACTCCTGCGGACAGGTGTTGGCCGGGCTGCTGGAAGCCAAGATAGACCATCCCGACGAGAACGGTGTGGGGGAGATACTCGTGCGCGGGGAGCATGTCATGTACGGCTATTACAAGAACGACGAGGCGACCAAACAGACCTTCACCGAAGACGGGTGGCTGCGCACGGGCGACCTCGGCGAGATAGATGCCGACCGATTTATCTACATCAAGGGACGCTGTAAGACAATGCTCTTGGGACCTTCGGGACAGAACATCTACCCCGAGGAGATAGAGGCAAAACTGAACAATATGCCGTATATCATGGAGTCGCTGGTGCTGCAGAACGGCACGCAGTTAGTGGCGTTGGTATGCCCCGATTTCGAGGCGGTGGACGCGGCACACTTGACGGAGGAACAGTTAGCCGAAGCGATGGAGCAGAACCGCAAAGACCTCAACCCGCAGTTGGCATCCTACGAACAAATCGCGAAGATAAAAATCTATGCGCACGAGTTCGAGAAAACGCCAAAGAAATCGATTAAGCGATTCCTGTACACCTCGTTTAGTAGTTGAGAAGTTAAGGAGTTGAGGAGTTAAGGAGAAGTTGAAAGAGTTAAGAAGTAGAGGAGTTAAGACAGTACTCACTTACACATTTACAAATTAGCGAAACATTTGAATCTCTGTATTGACCAAGGAAACTCGCGCACGAAAGTGGCACTGATGACGGACGAAGGACGCCTTATCAACGACTTTACCTACAAGTCGTTCCACTCGGCGGACATCGAGCGTCTGTTCTCACTGTATCGTATTACAGACAGTATTATCTCGTCTGTGGTGAATATCGAGCCCGCCATCGTGAACTCGCTGCATCGACTCTCGAAGCACTTTATTGTCTTCGACCACAACACGCCCATCCCTATCATCAACAAGTACGACACGCCCGAGACTCTGGGGCAAGACCGCCTTGCCGCCGCCGTCGGGGCAAATGCCTTATGCCCCGATGAGAACCTGCTTATCATCGATTCCGGCTCGGCAATCACCTATGACTATGTATCCGCCGAAGGGGAGTTTATGGGGGGCAATATCGCACCGGGTATTCGTATGCGGGCGACTATCCTTCGCCAGATGACGAAGAAACTGCCCCTTGTGGAGACAGACGAGAACGAACTCATTCCGCTCTTCGGGAAGAACACCCGCGATGCCATTTCCGCCGGTATTGTACGCGGCATTGCCTACGAGGTGAAAGGCTATATGCGCACCTTGGGCGAGCGCACCGAACATTATCAAACCTTCCTCACCGGAGGGAACGCCGCCTATATCCTCAACAATGTGCGTTCCACGCCCCATCAGCAGTACCCTATCCGTTATGAGAAACACCTCGTCCTGCTAGGATTAAACACCATTCTCCTCTACAACAAAAGGACACAGGAAAAATAAGGCAGACAAGGAAAACAAGACAGACAAGGAAAACAGGGCGAACAAGGAAAAAAAGGCAGACAAGGCAGACAAGGAAAACAAACCCGCCTCGGCGAAATAGCCCCCTTCCCATTAACACAAGACTCATGCAAGCAGAGATAGCACTGAATAGGGCTATCGGCGGCTGTGTATGCGATGCATAAGGGAAGCGTGTGAGATTACGCAATGTGTAACCATACAGAACGCATAGTTGTGTATGCAATGCGCAGAGAATGTGTGTGAAAATACGCAGGGGGTAACCATACAGAACATATAGTTGTGTATGCGATGTGTGAGGAATGCGTGTGCAATGCGTAAGGAATGTGTGTAAGATGGTCGTACAGAGCGAATAGACAACACAAAAAATAAGGCCGAGTCTCACGACTAGACCTTACTTTTTGACTTTTAGATATTGCGTACCTGGTTAGAAAACAAGTGCAACAATCTCTATGAAGTCAAGCCAAATCCAATTGTTAAGCTAAATTCGACGGCAAAGGTACAACTTAAAAACTGAACATGTGTTCAAGAGTTGCATTTTTCTTCCCTATTTGCCGCACATATAGAAATATACAACATTATTTCGATTCTAGAAGTGCTTCCTTTCGTTATTCTATCGTATATTCATCGCTTTTTCTCTCGTTTTACGCCCTTCGTAATTGAACATCCTATTCTGTATATTATAGGTTCTATAGTGGCTATAATACCTATAGTTGCTATAGCCGCTATAGTGAATCGTCGATGGCTATACGCCACATTTAGCATTGTGCATTATGCATTGTGCATTTAGCATTGTGCATTTAGCATTGTGCATTGAGAATTGGTATCCTGCTTCTACAGCGGCTCTGTTTGTTGCCACTATCGCTTCGCCTTTGCGTTGGAACACACGCGCCACGCCGGCCACCATCTTGTCGTAGTCAATACCCAGCATAGGGATTGCCGCACCCAGCAGCACCATGTTTGCCGCTTGTGCAGGAGCACCCGCCTCTTTGGCGAGGGCATCTACATCGAGCAGCACATGGTTCTTGTGCGAACGGATATGCCCCAATACTTCCGCAATATCCGGATAGTTCGGGATGTTCACAAAAGGAACGGACGAGGAAACAATCCATCCGTCGGGTTTCAAGTATTGCAGATAGCGCAATGCCTCCATCGGCTCTAACGAGATGATAAGGTCCGCCCCGCCACGCGCTATCAAGTCCGAGTGAATCGGTTCGCTCGATAGGCGCAGGTTGGATTGTACATCGCCTCCACGCTGACTCATACCGTGCACTTCCGCTTGCTTCAGGTACAGTCCTTCGGCAAGAGCCGCCTCGCCTATTACGGTAGCAATCGAGAGGATGCCTTGTCCTCCCACACCCGCCAATATAATATCCTTTTTCATACTAATGTCTGTTTTTTATGCAACAATCAACACGCCCCATAAGATACAACTCATTGCACATCATCCACAGCGCATGTTAATTGTTAATTTTTAATTATTAATTATTAATTATTAATTATTAATTGTCTATCCTCCCTGTATCCTCCTTGTATCCTCTTTGCAAAACTATATGATGGATAAGGTAAGAACAGGGTAACATCAGGGAAAGAACAGGGAAAATAACGCTTAATTATTAATTACTTTTCTTGAGATGGCGCTTCAGCGTTTGAATGCACTCGCGGCGTGCCACAACCACCGACACTCCGGCATAGTCAATCTCTTCGCGCAGCACTTGCTTTATCTCGTCCATGTTCTTGGGCAGCGGCACTACTACCCGCACATGCTCTTTCTCAACGCCCAATCCGTAGCAAATCTGCTCGATGCGCCCCGTACCGGCAGAGTCTTGTCCGCCTGTCATACCCGTAGTCAGGTTGTCGGAAATAAGCACTACCACATTCGCATGGCTGTTCACGCAGTCGAGCAGGCCTGTCATTCCGGAGTGCGTAAAAGTAGAGTCGCCTATCACGGCTATGGCGGGGTGTTGTCCTGCATCCGCAGCCCCCTTGGCCATCGTAATCGAGGCTCCCATTTCAACGCACGCATGGATGGCGTGGAAAGGCGACAGCGCCCCCAAGGTGTAGCAACCGATATCGCCAAATATACGCGGCTCGGTGTATTCGCGTGCCACCTCGTTGAGGGCAGCATACACATCTCTGTGTCCGCAGCCTTGGCAGAGTGCAGGTGGGCGGTTCACCACAATCGTATCTGCCTCACGCGTCGGCAGCGCATCCATTCCAAGCGCCTTGCGTACGCAGTCGGGCGTCAGTTCGCCCATGCGAGGCAGGTCGCCCGTCAGTCGTCCTTTGATGTTTATATCCGAAGGCACAAGACCCCGAATGAGTTCCTCTACTATCGGCTGCCCCTCTTCGATTACTAAAATCTCTTTTGCCCCGTCGGCCACCATTGTGTCAATCAGTCCCTTTGGCAACGGATATTGCGCCACTTTCAGTATCGAGCAGCCCATCTCCGTGCGGTAGTTTTCCATCAGGTAGTTGTAGGCAATGCCCGTAGCCACGATAGCCTTTTCGGGGTACGCACCTTTGGTATAGCAGTTGTATGCCGACAGGTTGCTTTCTTCCACAAAGGTCGGTTGTGCCGCTACCAGCTCCGCATAGTTTTTCTTCGCAAAGGCGGGCAACAAAATAAAGTGGCGCACATCCTTCGGCAGCGAAAGGGCATTCTGTTTCGGCTCGCCGTCTGCCGTATTCACTACCGCGCGGGAGTGTGCCATGCGGGTCGTTACACGCAGCAGAATAGGGGTCTTGAGGCGTTCCGACAGCGCAAAAGCGGCCTGTGTCATATCGTACACCTCCTGTTGATTGCTCGGCTCGAAGCAGGGAATCATCGCAAATTTTGCATAGAAACGGCTGTCTTGTTCGTTCTGCGACGAGTGCATCGACGGGTCATCAGCAGCCACCACGACCAATCCGCCGTTCACCCCGGTGATAGCCGCATTCATAAAGGCATCCGCACACACATTCATCCCCACATGCTTCATACATACTAATGCCCGTTTCCCCATATACGACATACCGAGTGCCGCCTCCATGGCCGTTTTCTCGTTGGTAGCCCAGCGGCAGAAAATAGCGGGTTCTGCCGTTGCGCAAGGCTTGTCTGCGGCCGCACGCTGCTTCCGAGCCTCGTAGAGTTGGACATACTCGGTGATTTCGGTGGACGGAGTGCCAGGATAGGCATACACACCGCTCAGCCCTGCGTCAATAGCGCCTTGCGCTATCGCCTCATCGCCTAATAGTAAGTGTTTCATAATGGATTGGTTTTTATTGGGTTAATTGATTTGACGAATATGCATTATGCATAGCGGATTATCTGTGGCGACATACCGCCATTGTGAATTGAGCAATTGCCTCCGCCTACTCAACTATGCATATTAATTGTTAATTTCGCAAGTGCTTGCCATAGGGCATCATCGGGAACGGGAGCAGTGATAGATATCGACTCGTGGCTGACAGGGTGAATAAACTCCACTTGCCGAGCATGCAAGCAGATACCTCCGTCGGGATTACTACGCCGTGCACCATACTTCAAGTCGCCTTTGATGGGGCAACCGATTGCTGTCAACTGACAACGAATCTGGTGGTGTCGCCCTGTTTCGAGATTGATTTCCAACAGCGTATAGCGTTCACCTGTAGCAATAGTACGATACGACAGCACCGCTTTCTTTGCCTCTTTGTCGATAGGGTTCCCTGCCCCATCAAGCCGAGCAATATACGACTTATTCTGCTTCTCGTTGCGCACCAAGTAATTCTCAAGACGCCCTTCTGCCGGCACGGGAGCCGATTGCACAATCGCCCAATACGTCTTGCGTATCTGCTCATGCGACTTGAACATCTCATTCAGCCGAGCAAGCGCTTTGCCGGTACGAGCAAACAGCACTACCCCACTTGTCGGACGGTCCAGACGGTGAGTAACCCCCAGAAACACCTCCCCCGGCTTGTGATACTTCTCCTTGATATACGCCTTCACCATATCACTCAGCGGCGTATCCCCCGTCTTGTCCCCTTGCACTATCTCGTTGCAAGTCTTATTGACGGCAATAATATGATTGTCTTCGTAAAGAACTGTCATGACAATTAGGAATTGTTTCTAATTATGAATTAAGAATTACGAATTAAGAATTGTTTCTAATTATGAATTAGGAATTACGAATTAAGAATTAGGAATTTTCTCCGGCAATGCCGGTATCTTTTTTTACTCCGTTAATTGCCGGTAATTAATCGTAAATCAGTATCGAGTCAGTTTTACTCCGTTAATTGCCATTAATTAGCCGTTAATGCATTATCGGGTGGTTTTTCTCCGGCATTGCCGGTAATTAATCGTTTAATTCATTATGTGTCAGTTTTCAACTGCACTCAACGCTCAACACTCAACTATTTACCCATTATTGCGTTGGCGAACGGCTTC